>NZ_JAGWDA010000019.1:0-64380 GCF_020657875.1 Clostridioides sp. ZZV14-6150
TTTCCCTATATGCTGACTATTTTAGCTACTAACTCATGACTAAAGTCACGAGTGTGCGTAGCTATTTTTTAATCAATCTAAGACCTCTCTCTAAAAGAGGTATAGTTAAATCATCCATTCTATAACTCGTCGTTGGACCTGCTGCTCCTATAACTTCTCCTGGTTTTGTTGGAGTAGGACCTACATAGTATATACCTTGACCATTTACATCGAATGGTAACTCTTCACCTTTATTTATACAATCTATCAATCTTTTATGAGCCGCATCTCTTGCTGTATAAAGTATACCGCTTAGACTAATTGTATCTCCACAATTTAATTTAGCTATATCAATCTCACTTACAGGTGTAGTTATCTTTATCATTTTATTTTTCCTCCTAAATTACTACCTTTTTATGTCTCGATGCATGGCAGTTTATATTTACAACAACAGGAAGACCTGCTATATGTGTAGGAAAAGTCTCTATATTTAAACCTAAAGCTGTTGTAGTTCCTCCTAACCCCTGAGGTCCTATACCCAATTTATTAATAGAGGCTAATAATTCACTTTCTAATTTTGCAATATTTTCATCTTCATTAAATTCACCTAGTTCTCTAAAAAGTGCTTTTTTAGCTATTTGAGCACATTTATCTACCGTTCCACCTATACCAACTCCAATTACCATAGGAGGACATGGATTAGGTCCAGCTTCTGAAACTGTATCAATAATAAATTTTTTAATTCCTTCTAATCCATCTGATGGCTTTAACATCTTCATTTTACTCATATTTTCGCTTCCAAATCCCTTAGCAGCAAACTCTATTTTAATTTTATCACCTTTTACCATTTCATAATGAATAATGGCAGGAGTATTATCCTTTGTATTTATTCTACTAATTGGACTTACAACAGATTTTCTCAAGTATCCTTCCTCGTATCCTTGTCTTACTCCCTCATTTATAGCGTCAGTAATTGTATCTCCTTCAACTAAAACCTCTTGTCCTATCTCAACAAAAAATACAGCCATACCAGTATCTTGGCATATTGGTATATTTTTTTTCTTTGCTATTTCAGCATTTTCAACTAATATATTTAATATGTTTTTTCCAACTTCACTTTTTTCAGTTTTAGCTTTCTCTTTTATACAGCTTAAGACATCATCTCCTAAGTATAAACTAGCTTCTATGCAAAGTTTTTTTACTTGTTCAACAATTTGTTCAGATTTTATCTTTCTCAAGCGAACATCCCTCCATTACTTTATAAAAAATATTCGTAATCATATTTACACTTTACCATCATTTTTAAAATTTCTCAATATTTTTATGTCAATTACATAATAGTAGTTAAATGTTTATTTTTAAGTCATTATTTATTTTATTAATTATATAATTTTTTTGTCATTAATTTTCTATCTACAATACCTATTTTTTTATTAAATCTGCAAACTCTACTTTTATAAGTTTCTGTAAGTCAAGTGGTGATAATTCTATTTGGTATCCTATTTTACCAGCACTTACTATAATTGTATCTAATTGTTTTGCACTTTCATTTAAAAAAGTCTTATAAAGCTTCTTCATCCCTACAGGAGAACAACCACCTCTAATATATCCTGTAAGCTTATTTATATCTTTTACATGAATCATATCCACACTTTTTTCTTTAGCTACTTTTGCAGCTTTTTTTAAGTCTAAACTTTCATGTACTGGTATTACATATACATAAATATTCTTACTAACTCCTTGAGTTACTAGAGTCTTATATACTTCATTTACATCTCTTCCTATATCATGTGCTACCTCAACACCATCTACATGTTCACTTTTGACTTCATAAGATAGTACCTTATAATCAATTTTGTTTGAATCTAAAATTCTCATAGCATTAGTTTTTACTTTAATCATACATTCACTTCCTTTTTATAAAATACGAACATTATCTATATTTTCGAATATTCTGTACTATTTTAATAGAGTATTATAGTTAAAATAATTATATTTTAAAACAACAATATTATTATAACTCTATATTAACTTCAAAACTTCATTTTTTTCCAATTCTCTAGAATTTTTTAGTTCTTTTTTTATTATCATAGGAGAATCTCCTAAAATAAATATATTATCTGCTAAAAATAATGCTTCTTCAATATCATGAGTTACAAATAACACAGTTCTTTTTTCTTTTTTAAGTATATTTTTAAAATTATCAATTATTATTTGTTTATTCTTTGCATCAATTGATTTAAAAGGTTCATCCATTATAATAGTCTTTGATGGATAAATAAAAGCTCTAGCAATGTTTACTCTTTGTCTAATGCCCCCACTAAGCATCTGAGGATAAAATTTTTTATATTTAATAATTCCAACCAAATCTAAATATTCATCACAAATTTTATCTAGTTGAGTTTTACTGTAATATTTATTTACAACTATCTTTATGTTTTCTTCTACAGTTAGCCAATCTATTAGCCTGTCTTCTTGAAATATGTAACTTACCTCTAACTTACTCCCAATTTTATTTGAACTTTCTTTAATATTTAAATTACGAGTATCATTTTCTATAATACCACTTATTATATTTAAGAGAGTAGTTTTCCCACATCCAGACTTCCCAAGTATACAGTTAACATTATCTATGTAAAAATCAATATTAAAATTTTTAAATATAATATGATTATCATATTTTTTATTTATATTCTCAATACTTAACCTTATCTTTTCCATAAAAAAGCTCTCCTTGACAAAAATTTTTGAGCTACTTGTAAAATGGCTGAAATTAAAACTATTATAATTATCCATGCAAATATCCCAGATGTATTAAAATTAATTTTTTCAGTTTGTATCATAGTCCCAATACCATATGTAGGTTGACTATATACCTCTCCTGCTATAGCAACTTTTAAGCTTAGTGAAAATGTCGATACTAATATAGATATAATTTGAAATTTTATAGCTGGTAAATAAATTTTCAATACCTTATCTATAAACCTTATCTTATACACACTTGCCATTTCTAATAAATTCTTATCAATATTCAATATTGCTCCTAAAACACTATCGTATAAGATTGGAAAAACTATAGCAAACCCAACTATAAAAGGTGTACTATCTTTTTCAAACCAAATTAGTGCTAGTACTACTAATATCATCGTTGGTATTGAACGTGCTAGAGCATTAATTGGCTTTAATAAATTTCTAAAAATCCTGCTTAAATATGCTATTATTGACAATATGATAGCAAAAATCAAAGCAAATAAAAAACTAAAAAAACATCTACCTATTGAATAAAGTATGTCTATATAGAAATTAGAATTTAATACGATTTCTTTAATACTATCAAAGACTTGATTTATTGTTGGTAAGAATATATCATTGTTAATTTTTAAAGCAATAATTTGCCACAAAAATAAGAGGATAACACAAGAAAGTGTTACCTCTAATTTGTCTATAAATTGTTCTTTAATTTTCTTATTTTTCAACAAAGTATATTGCTTCATCTGGTACTTTGCCTCCTACCGTCTTATCATCAAAATTAGCTAATTTTTCATAGTAGTTTTTGTAATCATTAATCATATCTTTAACTGGAATGTACTTTAAATTAGCCCTTTTAAGAGCTTTTCCTATTATTTTAGGTTCAGTAGATATCTTTATATTCTCAGAATATTTACCTAATTCCTCAGGATTTTTATTTGCCCAATCTACACTATTTGATAATTGTCCTAAAAAAGAATCTACAAATTCTTTATTGTCTCTTAAAAAATCAGATTTTATAATTAATGTAGATTGAGGATATCCATCTTTTGAACCACTTACTTCTTTCCATGAATCATTTAAACTTTTTATAATTTTTATATCTGGATTCTTGGACATTAAAGTACTAAGTGCAGGTTCTGGAACAATCCCTGTTGTAATTTTTCCTGCAGCCAATAACGGTACTAGTTCACTTGCAGAATTTACATAATTAAAATTTATATCTGCTGGACTTATATCCTTTTGTGATAAAAGACTTCTTATCGTTATATCTGGAGTAAGACCTTTCCCTGTACATCCAACTTCTTTCCCAATTAAATCAGAATAATCCTTTATATCATCTGTTGATACTAAATAAAGCGACCCCATACCTACAGTACCAACTATATTATAACTTGAAGTTTTATTATACGCTATTGCAGCCATATTTGAAGGAACTATAGCTATATCTACATCTTTTTTCATTACTCTAGTAGAAATTGCTTCTGGTGTTTTCTCAATGCTATACATTGTTTCATATCCATCTTTAATTGCTGGATTTTCATTTGCTAATTTAGCTACTGCTACCGCTGGCAATCCATCTGGAACAGCCACCTTTACTTCTTTAACAACTGCTGGTTCTTCTTTTGGCTTTTCATTTTGTCCTTGTGAACACCCCACTAAAAAAATTACACTTAATGCTACTGATAATATTATATAAATATACTTTTTCATCTCGTCCTCCCAAAACTAACTTTTTATAAAATAATTATATTTATTTATATTAATTTCTGTTAATTTATCGAATAATCCTTTTTATTTAAATCTTTTTATTTACCTATGCTTTATTTTAATATTTTTTCTTTCTCTTACTTGGACTTTTTTGTTGTTTTTTATTGTTTCTATTATTTGCATTATGTTTTTTATTTTCAGTAGAAGTCTTAGACTTATTTTTATTAGAATTATTTCTATTAAAATAAGGCTTCTCATCCTTAGGTTTTATTAGACATCGATGTCCAAAACCTATCAAATCCTCTCTTCCAGCTTCAACTAATGCAGAATATACCAAATCATAGTTTCTAGGTGCTCTATACTGTAATAAAGCTCTTTGCATTGCTTTGTCACGTTTTGATTTTGGAACATAAACTGGCTTCATTGTAAGTGGGTCTATTCCTGTATAAAACATTGTAGTTGATAGTGTTCCAGGAGTTGGATAAAAATCTTGAACTTGCTCTGGTTGATAATGAGTATCTCTCAAATATTCAGCTAACTCTATAGCACTATTTAATGTAGACCCTGGATGACTAGACATTAAATATGGTATCAAATATTGTTTTTTACCTAATTCTTCATTTATAGCAAAAAATTTCTGTCTAAACTTATCATAAGTTTTTCCTGCTGGCTTTTGCATATATTCTAAAACTTCTTCTGATATGTGTTCTGGAGCCACCTTCAATTGACCACTTACATGATGTTCTATTAGCTCTCTAAGAAACTTATTATTTTTATCTGCCATTACATAATCATACCTAATACCAGAGCGTACAAACACTTTTTTTATGTTAGGTAATTTTCTTACAGCTCTAAGTAAATGTAGATACTCACTATGGTCTGCATCTAAGTTTTTACATGGTGATGGAGATAAACATTGTCTATTTTTACATGCACCCTTAGTAATTTGTTTGTTACATGCTGGTCTTCTAAAATTAGCTGTTGGCCCTCCAACATCATGTATATATCCTTTAAAATCATTTAATTTTGTTATTCCTACTGCTTCATCAATAATTGATTTCTCACTTCTACTTTGAACAGCTCTTCCTTGATGAAATGTTATTGCACAAAATGAACAACTACCAAAACACCCTCTTGAACTTACTATGCTAAATTTTACTTCTTCTATAGCTGGTATACCACCAGATTTCTCATATACAGGATGATATGTTTTTTGATATGGTAATCCATAAACTTCATCCAATTCTTCTCTATTTAGAGGCTTCTCTGGCTTATTTTGAACTAAATACTTACTTCCATGAGGTTGAACAATTATATTTCCTCTAAATGGGTCTTGTTCATCATATTGAATTTTAAAAGCCTCTACATATTTCATTTTATCTTCACATATTTCTTTATATGAGGGAATCAATATATAGTTATCATATATTTCTTCTAATGTATCTGAAACATAACATGTCCCATCAATATGTCTAATATACTTTGGGTCATATCCATCATTAAGTGCATTAGCTACATCCACAATCTGCTTTTCACTCATTCCATAAACTAATAAGTCTGCTCCACTATCTATCAACATTGACTTTCTAACCTTATCACTCCAATAATCATAATGGGCAAATCTTCTTAGACTAGCTTCAATTCCTCCTATTACTATTGCAACATCGCTATATGCTTCTCTTATTTTATTACAATAGACTATTGTGGCTCTATCTGGTCTATAACCCATTTTTCCACCAGGAGAATACATATCCTTATCTCTATGCTTTTTACTCACTGAATAGTGATTCACCATTGAATCCATATTCCCTGCATTAACCAAAAATCCAAGTCTAGGCTTTCCTAATTTCATAAAATCATCTGTCGTCTTCCAATTTGGTTGTGCTATTATACCTACCTTATATCCAGCATTTTCTAAAACTCTAGATATTATTGCTGTACCAAAACTATGATGGTCTACATATGCATCACCTGTAACCAACACAAAGTCTAGCTCTTCCCATCCTCTATCTATCATATCTTGTTTACTTATTGGTAAAAACCTATTTTCCATATCATCACCTGCTCAATATATATTTAACAAATACTTTCTTAAAATTAAAAGTATCTTTTAATTTTGTTCTTAACGCTTAATTATAACACAAAAAATACTTAAAACCACAACTTAAATAATTTATATGAACGTTTTAGGTTCAATAAATCAAAATTGTGATTTTAAGTAAATCTATAATACAGTAATTTAAACGTTTTATTCAATTAGTTAGGAAATCTTTACAAGAAGCTCATTTAAATATTTGCTTCAAACTCAACACTATTTACTTCACTACCAAATATTAAGCATGCATCTTTACCATCAAACCATTTTAAAGCAGTTGTCGTTATGTTTACATTTACACCAAACTTTCTGTTACGCATAAATGATTTATAAGTATCAGTTCCATCTTTTAAACAGCTCATAGGGCATTTCCTACATTGTTTATTCTGATTGTTCCATAGTGCTTTATAACATAAATCACCTACATGTGTATCTGGGGCTGACTCAAGCATCTTTTTATTGATAAATAACAGTTCATATGTGTTTCTGTCAACAACATAAGCCCATATGTCCATGTTATCCATTACAGACTTTTGAACTTCTAAAGAGTCCTCTAGTTTACTTTGGATACGCATTTTTAATAAAAACATACTGAGCATCTTAGAAATAAATGTCAATGTATCCACTTCATCACTAGTCCACATACGATTATAGGAACATTCATCAAATCCTACAAAACCTCTAAATTCATTACCTTCTAAAATTTTACATTGTAATATTGAACATATCCCTTGTGCTTTAAGCAAATTTTTTAAATCGCTATTGAGATTATCAACATCATTACAATAAAACAATCCATCTGCATTGAAATTTAAAAGATAATTACCTAAATGACCATAGTAAATATTCTTAAGATTCTCAATTTCTGCTGTTATTCCTTCATTACACCATTCAAATGTATTTTTACAGTAGAGGTTATCATCCGAGTTTTCAAATATATAGACACGACTCACATTAAAATGTTTACCCACAATATCAAGAATCAAATTTACAGCCATTTCTATATTATTTGATTCATACAGTATATCAAATATATAATTTGTAATATGCTCCTTAAAAGACCTTTCTATATTGGTATTTTCATCTGTATTTCTTGTATTTGCTATGTATTGTACTTTATCAATTTTTTTATCATACAAGGCATAACGATTCTTTCCTTTACCCTTAGCTGAATAAAGAGCTATGTCTGCATTTCTAAACAACTGCATGTACTCTGTGCCATCTTTTGGAAATCTAGCAATTCCTACACTCAAAGATATTTTATAATTATATCCTTTACCTACAAAAGACCTCTCAAACGTTTTGACCAATTCCTCTGCTTTGTTCATAATGTCTCCTGTTTCAGAAATATCTTTCATAAAAACAATGAACTCATCTCCACCAATTCTTCCTACTATATCAGATGCTCTAAATAAATTTATTAAATCATTTGCAATTTCACTTAATACAGCATCACCATATAAATGACCTAAATTATCATTTATACCTTTAAAGTCATCAATATCAATAATCATTAAAGTCCCTTGTCTGTTTTTATCCAATGTTATATATTCTTCTATAAGTGCTTGTGATGCTTTTTTATTATATAAGCCTGTTAGTGGGTCTTTTTCCGCTCTCTCTTTTAATTTTTCAGCTTCTCGCTTTGATTCATCAATATCAGTTAAACTACCTACAACTTTATAAGGTATTCCATTATCATCAAACAGTGTCGTTGCTTTTATACTAAACCATGCATAAGTAGTATCTCTAACTCTAAGTCTAATCTCACACTCCTCATATTCACTGCCTGATGAAGTAAGCTTGGTTAATGAAATAAACTTATCTATATCATCAGGATATATGTCAACTGATTTGATTATATTTTTAGTTGCATTTTTAGTTATAGGGTCATAGCCAAATTTATTATACCAATTAGGAGAAATACTCATTTGGTCTTTTTCTATATTCCATTCAACTATAATATTTTGTGTCTGCTTTATAATAATCTCATGACGTTCTTCACTCTTTTTAAGCTCTTGTTCTAATAATTTAGCAGAAGTAATATCGACAATTACACTACATAGTACTGAGTTTCCACTTTCATCAACTATTTTTCTTCCTTTTAATAAAATCCATATAATGCTACCATCTCGTTTTTCAACTCTTCGTTCACATGCAAATGTATCATTTACTTTAAGTTGCTTATTTATATCATCAATCATTCCAGCTCTATCATCTTTGAAAATCAGCTTGATTAATTTATTATCTAGTTCATCTTCTAACTGTTTACGTGTGTATCCAATCATATTTAAATAACCTTCATTTAAATATATACTATCAAAATCATCATTTATCTCAGTTATCACTATTCCACCAACAATGCTATCATTGATAGTCTCTATTTCAAACATTTTTGAGTCTAATTCTTCTTGTATTTTCTTGAGTTCTGTTATATCAGTTAAAACGCCCTGTATATATTCATTCCCTTTACTATCTTTTATAGATTTGCTTCTATCTAAAACCCAAATTATACTTCCATCTTTTTTTACAATTCTATATTCAACTTCAATTTTATCCTGTCTTTTTAATTGATTCAAAACAATACTATTAACCTTGTCTACATCTTCTTTATAAATCATATTTTTAAATTTATTTTTAAAAACTATATCTAAATCCTCTTCAGAATAACCTGTAAGTTCCAAAAACCCCTGACTTACATAGGTCATAGTCATATATTTATCTTTCAAGCAGTTTTTAACACCACCTAATATATTATCAGTAAGTGCCTTGAATTTTTCTTTTTCATTTATAATAGTCTTAGTATTGTTATTTATAATATAAGCTATATATACCACAAAAATTAATATAACTAATAATATTTCTAGCGCAAATATATATACATCAAATGAAATATTATCTGACTGAATAGATACTACTTCATTTGGTACAACAGAAAAAATATACCAATCATTAATTCCAAGTGGTTGATAATTTAACATAAATTTCTTATTATCTAAATTATAGTTAGAATATCCAGATTTATTATTTTTCATATTTTCTTTTATAACTTTTAAACAATTTACTTCATCACAATTATCATTATTAAAAAGTTTAAATATACATGATAATATTTTACTATTTTCATTTGAATTTTGAGCAATTACATCTCCATTTTTTTTGGCAATATAAACGTGTGCTTTTTTATCAAATGCATATAACCCCAACAATTCATTTAATTTTGTTGAATCATAAGCTCCACTTAAAACACCTGCTACTTTTCCATCTTTATAAATAGGGGTAGCTAAAACTATTATTTCTTTTTTATCAATAATAGATTTTAAAGATTCTGATATATTTCTTTCACCATTTTTAGCTTTTTTAAAATAATCTCTATCTTTTACATTACTAATGATTCCATCATTAGAATAACTTTTTCCATCTAGTGCAGAAATAGACATTCTAATTAAAGAACTTCGCTTTACTCCAGACTCCATTAAATTAATCATCATCTCATTATTTATATTATCTAAATTTCCCATAAAACTAGCAATAGATTCAAGCATGTCAAATTGACCACTAAGTTTTGTCTTAAGATTAATTATATTATGCTCTGTAAATTCTGACAAATATGTATGTGTAGTCTCTTTCAATGTATTATCCAATTTAAACTTAAACTTAAAAATAGCCCCACAGGTTAAAATAATTATAATAATAAACAAGACACTAATACCTAAAAGTTTTGGCTTTAGTCTGTTCACCCATACTCACATCCTCATTATATATAATATATTATATGTTTATATTATTTAATTCTTCAATAGGAAGTGATTTAAAGAAAAAATAAACCTCTCAACTATAAATCAAATTATTGTTAAGCTATTTTGTAAACCCTTGCACTTATTTATATTATCTCTTCCTATTTTAATACATATTTTATTTCTTCCTATATTAGAATCAAACAACATATATTTAAATTTATCTATAAAATTTTTATTTTACATTCCTTATAATTATATATTAATTAATATATAAAAATTATTCTCTTTTATAATACTTATATTAATAAATTCCTTATAATTCTTTTCATGCTTATAAACACCTCAAACAATTTAACTAAGTATAAGTTTCATACTCATACTTGAAACTTAGTTTCCGAATAATAATTCTAGCCTGTCACTTTAATATCCTTTTATTTTTCCACTTTTGCTCATATAACAATATAGTCTATAATAATAAAAAATAGCTTTCAAGGTTTGTCATAAATACTATCTATACAAATTTCCATTCTAAATTATAACACACAATATTGCTGTATTCCTGTCAAATGTAAATTTTTTCCATATAGAAATCTAAAAAAAAGATAACTTTTTTAGAAAAATTATCTCTTATAATTTACAATTAATATACTATTATTTTTAATAAAAAATTAAAGGCCAAAAAGTAGTAAAGTTTACTTTTTAGCCTTTAACTTTATTAATTATTCATTTATTTCGTGTAAGAATAGTCCACATCTTACCTTAGGTTCAAACCATGTTGACTTAGCTGGCATTATCTTGCCTGCATCTGCTACGCTTATTAAATCCTCAATACTAGTAGGATACATTGCAAACGCTACCTTCATATCTTCATTAACTCTTCTTTCTAATTCCTCAATACCTCTAATTCCACCAATAAAATCGATTCTCTTATCTACTCTAGGGTTTTCAATTCCTAAAATAGCATCAATCACATAATTTTGTAGTATAGAAATATCTAATGAGTCAACTGGGTCTTCTATGTCTAACAAATTCTTATTTGCCTTCATTTTGTACCATTTATCACCTAGATACATCCCGAAAGTTCCTTTTTTGTCAGGTTTATATTTTTCTTTACCTTCCATTTGTTCTATATCAAAATTTTCTTTTATTTTATTTATAAATTCTTCTTCATTTAAACCATTTAAGTCTTTAATAACTCTATTATAATCTAAAACCATTAGATTTTCATCTGGTGCAATCATTGCTATAAAATAATTAAATTCTTCTCTTCCAGTATAGTTTGGATTTTTAGCTCTCATTTCTTTAGCTACATTTTCTGCTGAAGCTGTTCTATGATGACCATCTGCAATATATAAATAATCTAATTTTCCAAATTCATTTACTAAATTGCATATTATATCATCACTATCAATCTTCCACACTGTATGCTCTATCTTGTCATCTGTTACAAAATCATATAAAGGTTCATGATTATCCATAAAATCATTTATCATATCATCTATTAATCTTTGATGTTTGTAAGTTACAAGTATAGTTCCCGTATTAGCATCACAGTATTTTATATGATTAGTTCTATCAACTTCCTTTTCTGGTCTAGTGTACTCATGTTTTTTTATTGTTCCATCTAAACTTTCATCAACTGATATACATGCAACTATACCAACTTGAGCTCTGCCATCCATAACTTGTTTGTATATATATATACAATCTTTTTCATCTTTTACTAGAATTTCTTGTTTTCGAAATTCATCCAAATTTTCTCGTGCTTTTAAATAAACTTTTTCATCATATAAATTTATATTTTCATCTAAATCAATTTCTGATTTATCTATATGCAAAAATGAATATGGATTCCCTTTTGCAATTTCTCTAGCTTCTTCACTATTCATAACATCATAAGGAAGTGCTGCTACTTTATCTACTATATATTTATTTGGTCTAATCGCCTTAAATGGTTTAATCGTTGCCATTACTAAATTCCTCCTAATTGTATAAAATATTTTATAATGCTACCCCTATTAGATTGTTGAAGTCAAGAAAGTAGTCTTGAATCACATTTACAATTTCTTCTCCAATTCTTTCTTGAGCTTCTACTGTAGATGCACCAATATGAGGTGTAGGAGAAACTCTTGGGTGATTTACTAAATCTAGATTTAATGTAGGTTCTTGCTCATAAACATCTATAGCTGCTGCTGATAATTTCCCCTCATCTAATGCTTTTAGTAAATCTTTTTCGTCAACCAAACCTCCTCTTGCACAGTTTATTAAATAAGCTCCATCTTTCATCTTATTTATTTCTTTTTCAGTTATTACTGCCCCCTTATTCTTATCAAAAGGTATGTGTAAAGATAAGAAATCTGCTTTTTGTAAAACTTCTTCCATATCACAGAATCTATATTTGTTAAAGCCTTGCGCTTCACCCATTATATCAGTATATATAACATTCATACCTAATAGTTCTGCCCTCTTTGCAACTTCTTTTGCAATTCTTCCAAAACCTACAAGTCCTAATGTTTTTCCATTAATTTCTGTACCTTTGTATTTTTTCTTCTCCCATTTTCCATCTCTCATAGTTACATTTGCAGTATTTATGAATCTTGCAAGTACAAATAATTGACCTATTGTAAGTTCTGCAACAGATATACTACTTGCATTTGGAGTATTCATAACTTTTATGCCATTAGCTTCTGCATATTTAACATCTATATTGTCTAATCCTACTCCACCTCTTACTATCAATTTTAACTTTTTACCTTCTAATGCTTTGTCTATTACATCCTTAGTAACCTTAGTGGCTGAACGTACTACAAGTACATCAACATCTTTAAGTTTATCTCCTAAAACATCCTTTTCATAAAACTCCTCTATCACATTAAAATCTAACTCTCTCAATTTTCTCGCTGCATCTTTCTCTATTCCATCAGTAATTAATATATTATACATAACAAACGCCTCCAATTATATTCACTTAATTTTTCCAATTTTTATTTTTTAAAGTATTTTCATCACTAAAAAACTTTATTTAATTACACTTTCTATTTATATAATTTTCAAAATATTTTTTATTAAAGTCATATCAAATTTTATTAATATTTGTTAAAAATTTAATATGTAATTTTCATAAAACACATTTTATTTTATATATTTTAAATTTAACTTAAAATACACATAATTTTGTAATATTACTTATTAAAACCTAATATATCATCAATATTATTTAATAATTCTTGTACATCTTCGACAGTATAGTCACCCATATGTGAAATTCTAAAAGTTTTTTCTTTTAAATTGCCATAACCATTTGCTATTTGGAATCCTCGTTCTTGTAATTTTGAATTTAAATTTGATACACTAATACCTTGAGTATTTTCTATAACAGTAAGTGTATTGGATAAGTGATTTTCATTGGTAAAAATTTGGAAGTGTTTTTTAGCCCAGATTCTAACTAAGTTTGCCATGTCTTCATGTCGTTTGAATCTGTTATCTAGGCCTTCATCTAATATATTATCTAATTGGAAATCTAAAGCGAACATGTGAGAAAGAGATGGTGTTGAAGGGTATTGGTAGTTTTTCTTGATTAAGTATTCATACATTTCTAACAAATCAAAATAAACTCCTCTAAAAGGTACTTGCTTAGCTCTATCGATTGCTTTTTGAGAAAATGTGCAAATAGACATTCCTGGTGGTAATCCCAGTGCTTTTTGTAATGATGTTATACAAATATCTATTCCAATCTTATCAACCTCGACTTTTATTCCACCGGCTGAACTTACAGTGTCTACACAGTAGACCACATCTTTATATTTTTTAACAACTTCTCCAATTTCTTCTATTGGATTTCTTATTCCAGTTGAAGTTTCATTGTGAGTTACGGTTATTAAATCATATTCTCCAGTAGAAAGCACCTTATCAACCATTTCTGGTGTTGTTGCCTCTCCTAATTCAACTTTAAATATATCCGCTGGGACATTATTAGCCACTGCCATTTTGTACCATCTATCACCAAAGGATCCACAGGAAAATACTGCTGCCTTTTTGGATGTACAGGAACGAATGGAGCCTTCCATTAAACCAGTTCCGGACGACGTGGATAAAAGTATCGTGTTGTTGGTATAGAATAATTTTTGCATTTTTTCACTTATACTTTTTTGAAGTATAGATGCATCTTTCCCTCTATGCCCTATCATTGGTGTAGCCATCTTTTCCAAGACTTCTGCTCTAACATCAATAGGACCAGGAATAAATAATTTCTTACTCATTATAATTCCCTCCTTTTTTAGTTTGTAATATGGATAGTGTGTTTACTGTCCTTATTTTTAATATCTATAATATCAAGCTAAATTAAGTATGTCAACATAAAAATTATTTTTTATATATAATTTATTTTCTATATTTTGTGAAACCATCCATTTTGCACCTTATCATTAGTTCGAATTTTCTGAATTTATGTACTAAAAAAAATACACTTTTTAAATATATAAATTATTTTTTTTAGCATATAAATTTAACGCTATTATAAGATTTTTTTTAAGTATAGCTAAGTTATTTTTATCTTATATTTTTTAATTTTATATTTTTTGATATATCATTTGACATAGTAAATATGTAATTACTTAAAGTTCAATATATTCAACTTTTTCTTCTGATTCAGCAAAAAACCATTCTTCATCAGAAAAATCACCTTCTGCTATTTGACCAATAGGCATCTTCATATATTTTCCAGTTGCTGTTACTGCTATCTCTCCATTTGGCAAAATTATTTCCCCTGTACCTTCAAATAATTTTCTATTTTCTTTAGTTATCCTTCCAACTACTCTTATAGTAGCATCTGTTGGTACTGGTTTTTTATATTTCAATTCTAAAGATACTGTCACACCCCATATTTGGTCATCATTTATACTTACAGCTCTTCCAATAGTCTCATCTAATATTGCAGCAGACATACCTCCATGAACTCTCCCTGGATAACTCTGATGCCAATCTTTTGTATTACAAATTGATACAAGTTCTCCATTTTCAAGTTCATAAAAATCTGCTTTTAATCCTAATTCATTTTGTGTTCCACAAACTAAACAAGATTTACTACTATTTTGCTTTTTTAAAACCTTATACTTTCCCAAAAACTCCATCTCCTAACTAATATTGATAGCCACTTAATATTCATAAATACTAAAACATATTATATAATATTAATTAAATCCCTGCAAATTTCTAATAAGCAAAAATAGGCTATTTCAGCATTAAAATCTTAATCCAAAGTATTATTTTCTAAAAAAAGCACAATATGATTTTATGTAATTAAAATTACCTAAAATCACATCGTGCTTTAAAAATAAAATATATCTTATACCCTAAATATAAAACTATGCCACAATAAATTTTTTACTAATTCCCCCAATTATATGACCCAATTATATTATATAAATTAAACTATAATTCTAAATTTCATTTACTATTAATTCTCCCATTTTCTTTGTACCAACAACAGTTCCTATACTATTATATATATCACTAGTTCTGTATCCTTTTCTAAGTACATTTTGTACTGCATCTTCAATGCATTTAGCTTCATCTTCTAGATTAAAGCTATGTCTTAACATCATTGCCACAGATAAAATAGTTGCAATTGGATTTACAATATCTTTTCCAGCTATATCAGGAGCACTCCCATGTATTGGCTCATACATTCCAAAGCTATCTTCTCGAAGTGATGCAGATGGTAACATACCTATAGAACCTGTAACCATGGATGCTTCGTCAGATATTATATCTCCAAATATGTTATTAGTCACTATTACATCAAATTGGCTAGGGTCTCTTACAACTTGCATAGCAGCGTTATCAACATACATATGTGATAGCTCTACATCATCAAATTCTTTAGCTAAGTTCTCCATAATACCTCTCCAAAGTCTTGAACTTTCAAGCACATTTGCTTTATCTATACTGACAAGTTTCTTCTTTCTATTTCTAGCGATTTCAAAAGCCCTTCTTCCAATTCTTCTTATTTCATTTTCATTGTATACCTCTACATCATAAGCCTCTTCAACACCATCAATAATCTTTCTTCCACGTTCTCCAAAATAAATGCCCCCTGTTAACTCCCTCACAACAACAAAATCAATGCCTTTTTCTACTATATCTGCTCTAAGTGGTGAAGATTCCTTTATACTTTCATATATAGTTGCTGGTCTCAAATTTGCAAATAAACCTAAGGATTCTCTCAATTTTAAAAGACCTGCTTCTGGTCTTGTATCTCCCTTACATTTATCCCACTTTGGACCTCCAACAGCTCCAAGTAATACCGAATCGTTTTTTCGACATATTTCAACAGTTTTATCAGGTAGAGGTTCTCCAGTTTCATCAATTGCACATCCTCCAGCCAATACATATTCACAATCAAATTTATGATTAAATTTATAACAGATTTTATTTAAGACCTTTATACCTTCTTCTATAATTTCTGGCCCAACACCATCACCTTTTATGACTGCTATTTTACAATTCATACACCATTACCCCCTGTTTACCTTTATTGAGTTAATTAGACCTACATTTGTTATGATATTTTGCATAAACTCAGGAAATGGTTCTGCCTTATATTCTGCTCCTTTTGTTATGTTTTTTATTACACCTGTTGAAAAATCCACTTCTATAGTATCGCCTTCTTCTATACTATTAGCAGCTTCCTCACATTCAAGTATTGGAAGCCCTATATTTATAGAATTTCTAAAAAATATTCTAGCAAAAGTTGACGCAATTACACATGATACTCCACTTTCTTTTATTACGATTGGAGCATGTTCTCTTGATGAACCACACCCAAAATTTTTAGTTGCAACTATAATGTCTCCAGCCTTTACTTTAGATACAAATTTATCATCAATATCCTCCATACAGTGCATTGCCAATTCTTTATAATCAGCTATATTTAAATATCTAGCTGGTATTATTACATCTGTATCTATATTATCACCAAATTTAAAAACCCTTCCATTAGCAATCATAAATTTTACCTCCCTTAAATTATTTCTGATGGTTTTGATATTTTTCCAGTTATAGCTGATGATGCTGCTACAGCTGGACTAGCAAGATACACTTCTGAATCAACATGACCCATTCTTCCTACAAAGTTCCTATTTGTTGTTGAAACTGACCTTTCTCCTGCTGCAAGTATACCCATATGCCCTCCAAGACATGGTCCACATGTTGGTGTAGAAACAGCTGCTCCTGCTTCTATAAAGGTAGTAATATAGCCTTTTTCTATTGCTTCAAGATATACCTTTTGAGTTCCAGGAAATATCATTACTCTAACTCCATCTGCAACTTTTTTACCTTTCATGATTTCAGCTGCAACTTCAAGGTCTGATATTCTTCCATTTGTACAAGAGCCTATTACAACTTGGTCTATCTTTATATCTTTCTCAATCTCATCTACTGTTTTAGTATTTTCAGGAAGATGTGGAAAAGCTACTGTTTCTTTTAATTCAGCTAAGTCAATTTCATATATTTCATCATAAATTGCATCTTCATCTGCTTCGTATACATTTACAACTTTTTCTGTTGTTGTACACTTATGTGAATTTATATATTCTATAGTTTTATTATCTACTGGAAAAATTCCATTTTTAGCCCCTGCTTCTATTGCCATATTACAAATAGTAAATCTATCATCCATAGATAGATTACTTACTCCATCTCCACAAAATTCCATCGATTTGTAAAGTGCTCCATCAACACCTATCTTCCCTATTATATGAAGTATCACATCTTTTCCAGTTATCCATTTATTTGGCTTATTCTTTAGGACAAATTTTATTGCACCGGGTACCTTAAACCAACATTTTCCTGTAGCCATCCCAGCTCCCATGTCAGTTGAACCTACGCCAGTGGAAAAAGCACCTAATGCTCCATATGTGCAAGTATGAGAATCGGCACCTATGATTACATCTCCTGCTGTTACTATACCTTTTTCAGGAAGAAGAACATGTTCTATTCCCATATCCCCTACATCAAAGAAATTGACCACTCCTTTGGATTTTGCAAAACTTCTTGTAAACTTACACTGCTCTGCACTCTTTATATCTTTATTAGGTGTAAAATGGTCCAAAACTATTGCCACTTTAGACTTATCATAAACCTCTTCAATTCCTAACTTTTCAAACTCTCTAATAGCTACTGGTGATGTTATATCATTTCCTAAAACTATATCTAGGTTTGCTTCAATCAATTGTCCTTTCTTAACCTCATTTAAATTAGCATGTTTCGCTAAGATTTTCTGCGTCATAGTCATCCCCATTTTCTGCTTCCTCCTCAATATAACTTTTATTTATTGCATTCATAAGAGCATTAATAGCTGCTGTGTTTATATTTTCTGATATGCTTACCCCAAAATAAACTTTATCATTATGTTCTATTCCAACATAGGCTACACCTCTTGAATGTGAACCTTCCTCTAATGCATGTTCCCAATAATATCTAAATTTATAATCTTTCATGCCACATTGTTTTAATGCGTTGTTAAATGAATCTACAGGACCATTTCCTATTCCAACAATTCTTTGTTCATTACCCATATAGGTTACTCTTGCAGTCATCTCAATCACATTAGTATCATCAGAATCATCATTCTCATAATTTATTTCATCCATCGATTTTATCTTATACTTCTTAACTTTATAAGGACTCTCAACATCAATATATTCCTTCTTAAATAAGTTAAATATTGATTCACTACTAAGTTCCTCTCCTATTCTATCAGATTCCATTTTAACTACATTTCCAAAATGAGAATGCATATTTTTAGGTATCATGAAACCATAATCTGTTTCCATTATATAAACAGCTCCGCCTTTTCCTGATTGACTGTTTATTCTAATAATTTCTTTGTATTCTCTACCTATATCATGAGGGTCTATTGGTAGATATGGAACTTCCCAACAACCATCATTTCTAGTGTTAATTGCTATCATACCTTTTCTAATAGCATCTTGATGAGAACCTGAAAAAGCACAATGTACAAGATTTCCTGCATATGGATGTCTGTCATGTACTGTAAGTTTTGTACAATCTTCATATATTTCTATCATTTTATCGATATTACTAAAGTCTAACTCTGGATTTATTCCCTGTGTATAAAGATTAAGACCCACATTTACTATATCCATATTTCCAGTTCTTTCACCATTTCCAAATAATGTACCTTCAAGTCTATCTGCTCCAGCTAATAACCCAAGCTCACTTGCCGCTGTACAAGTCCCCCTATCATTGTGAGTGTGTAAGCTCATTATAATAGAATCTCTACAGCTTATATTTTCACAAAACCATTCTATTTGGTCTGCATATACATTTGGTGTTGCCATTTCTACTGTTGATGGAAGATTTATTATAACTTTCTTTTGTGGTGTTGGTTTCCACACATCTATAACTGCCTCACATATTTCAAGTGCATAGTCCATTTCTGTACCTGTGAAACTTTCAGGTGAATATTCAAAAATAAAATCTGTTTCAGGATATTTTTTTGCTTCTTCATTGAATAATTTTGCTCCCCCAACTGCTATATCTATGATTTCTTGTTTACTCATATTAAAAACCACTTCTCTTTGAAGAACAGATGTAGAGTTATATAAATGTATTATTGCTTTCTTACATCCTTTTACTGATTCAAATGTTTTTTCTATAAGATGAGCTCTGGATTGTGTAAGTACTTGTATAGTTACATCATCTGGAATCATATTTTCATCTATTAACTTTCTTAAAAATGTATACTCTGTATTTGATGCTGATGGAAAACCTACTTCTATTTCTTTAAATCCTGTATCCAAAATCATTTTGAACATTCTGACTTTTTCTTCTACATTCATAGGTGTTGGTAGTGATTGATTTCCATCTCTTAAATCGACACTACACCAAACTGGAGCTTTTGTTATTTCATTATCTGGCCATTTACGATTTGTCATTTTCATTCTATTATATTTTTTATACTTTCCATATTTCATGTTATTCCCCCTCTTCTTTGTTTTTTGTATTCAGTATACCTTATATCGACGCAATTCTTCCCCTTTTTAATTCATAAGTACAAATGTTAAATTTATCATTAGAATAAAAATAACCTCATCTCTAGTAAAACTAGAGACGAGGTTTTGCTCGCGGTACCACTCTATTTAGCTTTTTAAAAAGCTCCCTTAGTAATAGTTACTACTAATTATTATAATAACTATTTTTCCTGTAACGTGGAAATACGGTTATCCTAAATTTTAAAACTTAGGAAACAGCTCCTAGACAAGTTCAGAATTATCAACTGCTAAATCACACCATACTTTAGCTCTCTGGAAGTTTCATGCTTCTTACTACTTCTATTCATCGCTTTTTAAATCATTTAAATTTTCTAAATATTTTGATTTAATAGTTATTATATACACATTAAAATGTATTGTCAACACAAAAAAATAATTATCTGTATTTTTTTATTATTTATTTTTGTCAAGTAATCTTCTAAATCATGCTAACGATTGAAAATAGTATGATATTACTCCTTAAATTTTTTTATCTTTTCATCTATTATACTCAATAATTTTTTTTCATCTTCCAAACTCAACGCATTTAATCTAACTTTGTAATTAAAATTATCAGCATATACATTTAATATTTTTTTTGTCACTTCTATTTTTTCTATTACTTTATAATTAAATTTTTGATTTTTTCTAGCTTTTATACTGAAGATACATTGATTATTTATTGATATTGAATGATTATCAAGAGTAAGATATACTTTTCCCTTATATCTATTTGAAAAATCACGACCTTGTTTAAAAAGAAAAACTGCTGTTATTATACATAAAAGATACAAAAATGTTGTTGAATATATAAAAATTGTGGCCAAGATTATAAGGGCTAAAACCATATTTATAACCATTCCCTTTTTGAAATAACCATTGTCATAATAATTCATATAGATAAACTTATTTTTACTCAAATTTTCTCACTCCTAAAACTCTAAAAATTTATATTAAAAAACTCTACAATTTCATCTTCATGATAATTTATTACTAGTTCTTCTGGAAAATTTACTGATTTTAAAACTTTCTCTGCACTTTCAAATTCACCTATAGAATAACATATATGAGAATCTGTACCAAGAATAACTCTTACACCATATTGTTTACATAACAGCAACATTTCACTTGCATTTTCCCAAGTTCCAGTTCTATGAGAATTCGAACTTAATGAAGAGTTGTTTATTTCTAAAAGAATATTTTTATCCTTTGCTTTTTTTACTATAGACTCATAATCTAAAGGGTATCTACTATCATCTGGATGCCCAATTATCTTTACTTTAGGTTTATCCATCACTTTTAAAATAGCATTTGTATTTTCTCCTTTTGTACCTGAAGCTATACAAGGTCTATGCAAACTTGCAATTATATAATCTAAATGTTGTAGCATATCTTCTGGAACATCTAAGTTTCCATCATAATCCATGATATTTCCTTCTATACCTCTAAGAATCCTTAAATCTTGTATTTGACGTGGAAGTAGATGTAAATTATAGAAGTAAAATGGATGTGGTCCTCCTGGCATATTAGGACCATGATCTGATATACCTAAATATTTTATATTTTTTTGAATTGCTTCTTCAACGTTTTCTTTAAAAGTACTATGTGCATGTCCACTTATTAAAGTATGACAATGTACATCTATAATAGCTTTTTTCATTAATTTTCCTCCTAATATCTTATATAAATTTTGTAGATAGTTAAAGGGCTATTTTAAAACTAAAGCTGTCAAAATAGACAGAGTAATGTTTTAAAACAGCCCCCCTTTTTGATTATTTTATATTTCTAAGTCTTTAAATTTATCTTTAAATAATTCTCCAATACTTCCTAGAGATTCTTCTACTTCTAAAAACTCTGTTATATCTTCTTCTGGTTCTCTAGTTGCCTCTTTTATTGAAACTAACATTCTCTTAGTTTTTGGTTTAAAATCAAGAATTTTAACTTTAATTTCGTCTCCAATATTAACAACATTAGTAACTTTAGCTACTCTAGTATCACTCAATTCAGAAATTGGTAAATAAGCATCTACACCTTCTTTGATCTGAACAAAGGCTCCCTTTTCTATAATTCTAAGAACTTTAGCATTAACAACATCATCAACTTGTAATTCTTTTGCTATTAAATCCCATGGGTCGTTGTTTATATCTTTTAATGCTAGTGCAATTTTTTTAGTTTCTTGATTTACATCTAATACATAAACTTCCACTTCTTGGCCTTCAGAGACAACATCTTCAACACTTTCAACTCTTGCCCAAGCTAGGTTATTTATATGTGCTAATCCTTCAATTCCACCAATATCTATAAAGGCACCATAAGGCATTATCTTTGTTACTTTACCATCTCTTTTTTGACCAACTTCAAGAGAATTAAATAATTCTTCTTTAGCTAATTTAATACGAGCTTTTTCTTCTTCTCTTTCATGTTTAATTCTAGCTCTTTCGGCTTCCTTTTCTGCCTTAATTTGAACTCTTCTTTCTTCTCTCTCTTTATTTATACGTTCTTGTAATACGTCTCTATGAGATGCTACAAATCTATTTTTTCTAGCATCCATTTCTTTTATATATACTTCTAAGTTAAGACCAACAAATTTAGACGTATCTGTAATAAATTTTGTGTCAAGCTGAGAAATTGGTATAAAAAATGTATATGTATTGTAATTAGCAAATACACCTTTTTCTATATTTTTTTCAACATTTACAGTTATTATTCTATGTTCATCATAAGCTTTGTGTAAATCAGCAAAATCTTTTTTTCTATCTAACTGTAACTTAGATAAAGTTATTGTTCCATCTTTTTGAGATACTTTTGTTATTATAGCAGTTATTTCATCATCTATATGATACAAATCTTCTATAGGTTGATTTTTTTCTATATTTAATTCACTTATAGGTATTATTCCATCAAACCCATAACCTAATTCTAGTTGTACTTCGTCATTTCTCACTGCAGTTATTTTTCCAGTTATCAATTCCCCAACTTTCACTTTGCTGAACACTTGCTCTTGTTGCTCAAGTAGCTCTTGCATTGTTAAATCATTTTCCATTATATAAACATCCTTTCCTCTTATTGATTATCATATCTGTAAATATTATACCATTAATATTGCAAATACTTACATTTTTCTTACTATAATTTTAAATTTTAATTCTAGTTTATATCTTTGTAAATTATAAAAAATATCTTCTTAAATTAAAATACAAATTTTAATTTTTATCTAATAAGATATTCTCCTAAAAACCTTATACTATTTAGATTTTACTCCTGTATTGCTTTAGGTTTTGATAGAGAACCTTTATAAAATATAAAGAAACAAATTGCTGTAATAGTAGCTGCTGTTATATCGGCAACTGGCTCTGCTAAAAGTACAGCAAAAAGTTTTTCATCAAAAAACATTGGAAGTATAAATATTAAAGGTATTAAAAGCACAACTTTTCTAAGAAGAGCTAAAATTAAAGATATTTTTGCTTTTCCAAGCGCTAAAAATGTTTGCTGGCAAGCTAATTGTATTCCAAACATAAAAGAACCAGCAAAATATATTTTTATACTCCAACTAGTCATACTAAGTAATTGTGGATTTTTGTTAAATATACTGACAAAAACCGTAGGGAATATCATAAGTAGAATCCACAAAATTGCAGAATATGTAAAACATGACAATAAACATAACTTAAAGGTCTTTTTTACTCTATCAATCTGTCCTGAACCATAATTGTAACTTATTATCGGCTGTGCCCCTTGTGTAAATCCCATGTTAGGAAGCATAAGAATTTGCATTATACTACTCATTATTGCCATTGAACCTACTGCTAAATCGCCTCCATACATCTGTAATTTGCTATTTAATGCTATAAGCACTAAACTCTCTGTAGATTGCATTATAAAAGGAGAAATTCCTAGCCCCAATACTGGTAAAATAATACTTGCTTTAGGCATCATGTATTTCTTTTTTATCTTAAGTATACTTTTCTTTCCAAATAGAAATACCAATACCCAAATAGCAGAAACTCCTTGTGCAATTATAGTGGCTAATGCAGCTCCTTTTACTCCCATACCAAATCCAAATATAAAAATTGGGTCTAGTATTATGTTTATCAAAGCTCCTATAGCAACCGTAATCATACCCGTTGTCGCAAATCCTTGAGTATTTATAAAAGTATTCATACCTAATGAAATTTGAACAAATACTGTACCTATTAAATAAATATTCAAATAATCCATTGAGTATCCAATTGTAGATTCGCTTGCTCCAAATAGCCAAAGTAAGGGTTCTTTTCCAATCTGAAAGCCTATAGTCAAAAGTATCGCCAAAATAACTAACACAGAAAAACTATTACTCATTATTTTCTCTGCTCCATCATTATCCTGTTCGCCCATTTTTATAGCAGCTAGAGGACCTCCCCCCATACCAATTAAATAACTACATGAAGTTATTATAATTATTATAGGAAATGCTACTCCGACACCTGCCATAGCAACTTCTCCACTTTCCATTCTACCAATAAAGATTCTATCTACTATGTTGTACAAAACATTTACAATTTGTGCAATAATAGCTGGTGTAGCCAATTTAAAAAGCAATTTACCCACATTCTCACGACCTAAATCAGTATTTGAATTTTCCATCTTAAAACCTCCTTAATAATTTAATATTTAAATCTATTACTATTAAAAATACATTTTATATAAAAACTTTATTTTATTGATAGACAAGTTTAAATTAATTTCCTCATAAATAATACTATACTATATTTCTTTTATCATAGTAAATATTTTAATACCAAATGAATTTAAATATTTTGCCTAAATAAAAAATATTTTTCACATACTTTCATAAAAAAACTATCCAAATATACTATTGGATAGTTTTATATTATATGTAGAGAAAGGGCTGATACTATAACTCCAGACAATAAATTGCCCAAAAATACCCCTATAAAAGCATCTTTTATTCTCATTTTTAGGATTGAGGCTATCGCAGATGCAGTCCATGTTCCTGTTGTTGGAAGTGGTATACCTACAAATAGTATTATACCTATTATTGAAACGCTTTTTAATTTCTTCATTCTTGAATTTATTTTTTTATCAATTGTGTTAGCAAGTCCCTTAAATAACTTTTTCCCTCTCAAAAACTGCAAGATGTGTCTAAACGTCAATATCAAGGGAATTGATACCAAGGTAGAACCAATCACACTAAATACATAAACCCATATAGGATTTAAGCCCATTGCAATGCCTATAGGAATGGCTCCTCTTAATTCTGTTACAGGAACCATAGACAAAATTAATATGTGCAAATATCCCAAACTATCCCCTCCTATTCTAAGTGATATAAAGCTACGAATTTATTTGTTCTATAACCTCACCATTTTTCTTGTTAACCAAAAATGCATTTTTAGCTAAGGAAAGCATAGGTAAATCACTTTTGGAGTCTGAGTATGCATATGAATTTTCATAATCAATCTCAATTCCAAGTTTATCTAATACAGCATTTATTCTCTGTATTTTTTCAATTCCCTTGCAGTTTTCGCCAATGAATTGGTTTTTGTATCTTGAATTTTCACAAAATAGTTCCGTACCTATAACCTCATCTGCAAAATCATAGTACTTAAAGTACTTCATATATGCATATGGAGATGCAGTTATCATAATTACAACATTATGTTCTTCTTTGTTTTTATAAATTACTTTTTTCATAGACTCATTAATTTTTTTCATTATACAACTATCAAAAAAATCTTTTAACTCATCTTCGCTAAAATCTACTATTGGATAAAAGATTGCCTCTTTGGCTTTTTTCAAAGGGACTATTTTAACCAAATACATGATTAGAGTAAAAATTATGTATGGCAATTTTATAATAGTCTTAAGTGTTTTATTTTTTAAAGAATAAATAAAAAAGTCTACCATACTATCAGTATTTATAACAGTATAATCTATATCGAGCAATAATACACCTTTTTTCATAAGTATTTCCCCACCCTATCACTAAAAAATTAATATTATTAAACATGCAATTACCCATAAAATTACGTTTATTTTTAAAGCATTATCTTTTAGTACAATGTCAGTAGGATTTCCTTCATTTGTTTTATTAATTATATAATTATATCTAAGTACACCATAAACTACAAATATTGTTGTAAATATCATATCTGGCTTTTCTGGATTACTTGTAGAATATAATGCATAACATACAATTGTAGAACTTAATATAACTATCATCATTTGATTTAAATTTTCTATATCATAATCTTCTAGTATTTTTCTATGCTCAACTGCATCATCTTTTAAAATTATTATTTCTTTTTTACGTTTTCCAAGAGCTAAATACAGAGATAAAAAAAATGTACATAATATTATCCAGTTTGATAATCTAACATCTATAGCTACACATCCTGCATAAACTCTAAGTATAAAACCAAGAGATATAGAAAACACATCTAATAGAATTATATTCTTTAACTTAAGAGAATATAATATATTATTTATCAAATATAAAATGAGAATTATAGTCAGTTTGAAATTAATAATCGTTGACAAGCAAATTGAAATTAGAGCTAAAACAACAAATAATATATTCGCACTTCTTTTACTTATTCTTCCACTTGCTACTGGTCTATTACGTTTTTTAGGATGTTTTTTATCTTTATCCATATCTATAGCATCATTTAATGCATATGCTGATGATGATATCAAACAAAAACACACAAAAGCTATAAATGTATTTAACAATAGACTTATATTTAGTATATTGTTTGAAAATATTATAGAAGCAAATATAAATAAATTCTTTATATACTGCTTTATTCTCATTAATCTTATATAATCTGAAATTTTAGTAAGAAGATTAATTATTGTATTTGTCTGTTTCATAAACTTACTACCCTTTCAACATTATTTTTTAAACAGGATATGATTTTATCCCAATATTTAAAATTTCTATAAATCCATTGATATTACTAATTATTATAGTGACTAGCAACAATGATAAAAATATATTGTACATGCTTTTTTCATTTTTTCTAAGTGCTTTAGTAAAGTAAGCTAATAAAACTATAACTGCAAAACTAAAATTTATAGTCATTATACTTGAATTAGTTAGATTGTACCCTATTATACCATGTAAAACTAAATTAAATAAAATTATTCCCATACACAACTTAGGAACTCTTTTTTCTGAGTTCTCAATAACTGCTAAAACACAAAAACAAAATGCTAATAAAGTAAGAATAACTGGTATTGTTGCAACTTCTCCATTTTGCAAAAATAGTCCTTTTTTAATCTCCGCTCCAGGAAAATAAAAAACTGAATACAATAATCTTTCTATAATCATTGCAACTTTTTCTAAAATAGGCTCTCCACTTATAAACTTTGTATCATATTGTATTACATTTCCAAGATTCATAAAACTTTCATAAGATTTTGTTGAAACTACACAAATATATGCCATTAAAATAAATGTAATTAAATGCTTTAATATTTTACCTATTTTCAACTTAAATTCAAATATTATGTTAAAGAAATACAAATATATATTACTAATAGTTATTCCAAATAATGGTATAGCTGCTAATTCTACTAAATAAGAGTTTTTTCCATTCATTTTATTTGCAATAAATATAAAAAATATTAATGTAAACTGACTATATATAAATCTTTCTACATTCAAGGTCATAAATAGTTGTGGAAAAGAAAATATCATTATCATAGTAAGTAAAATTAAAGTTAATCTCTGCATTTTTATTTTTTTAATATGATTAAAAACTAAAGTTATAGATGTAGCACTAGTTATTATTTGTAGACAAATCAATCCAAATCCATAAGCACTATTAAAATCGGTTGTCCCTGGATTTGCTATCGAGGTACATAGTAAATATATTGGATATGCAAAAATTGATATAATAGCTGAAAATAATACATGCTTGCTATTATCTTGATTTATAGCAAATACATTTAAATTGAATAGTACACCTGTATCTGTATCTAATAATACATCATAAGTGTTGTTCAAATCATAAAATATTGTAGTTTTAGAAAAGAATGCTATCGTTATTATTAAATAAGTTATTGTGACTAATATAAATAAAAACATCTCATTTTTATATTTAAATATATTATTTTTCAATATATATCACCCTCCATTCATTATATAGGATTTGTTACTACCTACAATTTATTCTTTTAATTATAATAATCATTTTTATAATATCCTTACTTGTTTTATTGTAATTGAATAATTCCTTATTTACAACCACAATATTTACTTTATTAAAAGCTATAATTAAATAAAAATTATTTGTGTAATATATATTGGAAGCCTATAAAATTAGAGTTTGCAAGTGATTTCAATGTAAAATATTGGAATGATTCAATATAAAAATAGATGCTGTCAGTTAGTGTAGATAAAATTTCACTACAATAAATCAAAGCATAATATAAGGTGCTGTATCAAAATAGAGATAAGCCTCTTTTTCATTGTTGAAATGCTGAAAATATATTTGATTTCATACAAAAAAGAGTGCCTCATGAACTAAAAAGTTCATTTTGAGACACACCCTTATAAATTAAGCTATTATTAAATACTATACAAATTTTAAGTACATTATAAATTGATTATACTGTAACATTATTAACTCCATTTTCTTCCCATTGTTTAATTTCTTTTAACCTAGCAATTATCGGCAAATGCTGAGTACACTCAATTTCACATTTTCCACAAGCTATACATTCTTTAGCTTTTGCTTTACTATTCATTGTATAATTCCAATGTGCTAGCCCATAAACCGATTTTATCATTTCTTCATCACTCTTTTTAAACATCTGTTTTTCATTATAGAAAAGCATATATGCTGGAGTGTTTATATCTTTTGGACATACTTTACAATATCCACAACCTGTACATATTTCATTCATGTTTTTACTTAATCTAGTTTCAATATCATGTATATCTTTATCTGAATATATTTTGTTCTCATCTGCAATTTTACAAGCATCATCTATATCCTGCTTTTTATTAACTCCTATTAACGATATATTTATTTGTGGAATTCCTATGTTAAATCTTAAAGCTGATTCTACAGTACTTTCACCTTCTCTTGCTAGAAAAGAAAGCTCTTCATTGTACTTTGGAATAGTTCCACCACTTAATGGATTCATAGCGACAACACCATATCCATTTTCAACAGCATGTTTAGCACCCTTTAATCTATATGGAAAGTTTAATATATTAATTCCCATAGTAACACCTTCAAACTTATTTTCATCAAGAACTTTTATGACTTCATCTCCTGGCTGATGAGATGAAAATACTATGTGGTCTATCAATCCTTCTTCTTTACATTTTAATAGACCCTCATACTGACCTCCAGGTCTCATTGCAAATTCATAATGTTCCATTTTTCTAATATTCCATATATGATAGAAATTTATTTTAGATACGCCCAATCGCTCTATTGACTTTTTTACAGCATCAATTGCTTTTTCTGCTGTGTCGTATTCTTTTGGCTTCCCTTTTGTAGATACGTAAAAATCTGTTTTACCACCTTTTATTATTTGTCTAAATGCTAGTCCAAATATATCCTCGCTTCTATCATCACAATACCCTGGTGCTGTATCAAAATAATTAATGCCTTTTTCATATGCATATTTAATTAAGTCAGCATTTTCTTGGTCGCTTTTCTCTAAATCAAATCTTAATCCTCCATATCCAACTACTGAAACCATTTTCCCAGTCTTTCCATATTCAACGTATCTCATAATAAATTCCTCCTTAGGTATATTAAGACTTAATTTCTCTATAAAAAATATTATACCATAAATATTTTCAGAAAATATTTATGGTATAATATTTTTTTTATGAATTATAAATTTTTATACTTAGGTCTTCATAGTCAAATTAAAAACTATAAAAAGGTTCAATATGCACTATTACTTGAGCATTTTCATTAATTTCTTCTTGTATTTGTTTCTCAATTTTATGCGTTAAGTCATGAGATTGCTCTACACTTATAAATGGGTCTACCATTACATGCATATCAATATAAATAACACTCTTACTACCTCTACTTCTAATATTATGCACATCTCTCACTTCATTAAATTCAAATACAATTTCCCTTACATACTCTTCATCTACAGCTACTCTATCAACTAAAATTCCAATAGATGGTTTAAATATTCCATAAGCTGAATAAATTATAAACCCAGAAATAATAATAGGAACTACAGATTCTATTATTACTGGAAATCCTAACTTAACACCAACTAAAGTAACCAATACTCCTAAAGACACAAATATATCACTTCTTGTATGCAATGAATCTGAAATCAAGACATAACTATTCAGTTTAGTTCCAACTCTATATTCATATATACAGACAAAAATATTTATAAAAAGAGTAATGACTAAAGCGATTAAACTTTCTATAGTTATAGAAGGTGTAACTGGGTTTGCTAGTCTTGATATAGAACTAAGAATTATCTTAACTGCTATAACAAATAACATACCACTAATAAATAAACTGGTTATAATTTCAAATTTTTTATGCCCATAAGGATGATCTTTATCTTTTGGTTTAGATGCAAAAAAAATACCTATTAATCCTACTATATTAGATGCTCCATCTGACAGAGAATGAAACCCATCTGCTGTCATACTATAGCTTTTAATTTTATTACCAATAATTATTTTTAATAATGCTACAGCAAAATTGGCAAATAAAATTATCCATAACACTTGCTTCACTTTTTTATAATTATCCATAACTGTATACCTCCTCCCTTCGACTTAATCGAAAAAAGACTATGTATCAATATCAATTGACTAGATAAGCAAATTGTATATAAGCACACTTACTATATTTATATTCAAAGTTGGTTGTACTTGTTCATTCAATTTAAAAATTAATTATGAATTAAAAACTATAATATAGGTTTTGTATACAAAAAAAATAAGTTATAGATAGTATTTAAAATACTATCTATAACTTAAGTTCATAATATAAACTATTAATTTTCTATACTAAACCTTCTTTAACTAAGAATGAATGAGCAACTTCTTCTGGTGATTTTCCAAGCTCATCAACTTGATAGTTAAGTTCTCTCATAGTTTCTTCATCTATTTTTCCTGAAAGCATATTCATCACTTTCTCTAACTCAGGATATTTCTTTAGAGTATCTTGTCTCACTAATGGAGCTGCATAATATGGAACAAAGAAGTTTTTGTCATCTTCTAATATCTTAAGATTAAACTTTTTAATAAGACCATCAGTTAAAAATGCATCTACAACCTGAGATTCATCATTGTCTAAAGCTGTATATCTTAAACTTCCATTCATAGCTTTTACATCTTTGAATTTTAGACCATAATCTCTAGAAATACCTACAAAACCATCTTCTCTATTTTCAAACTCTAAAGTTGGTGAGAAAGTAAAGTCACTACTATATTTAGTTAAATCAGAAATAGTGTTTATTCCATACTTCTCTGCAGTTTTAGGCATCATGGCCAATGTATAAGTATTGTTAAATCCAATAGGGTCAAGTAAAGTTAATTGATTCTCTTTTTCCATAGTATCTTTAACAACTTTATATGCTTCATCAGCATCTTTAATTGGTGCATGCTTCATTACATTTACTAAAAGTGTACCTGTATAATCTACATACATATCAAGTTCACCAGACTTAATAGCATTAAATGCAACAGAAGAACCACCTAGATTTAAATTCTTTTTAACGTTAAGGTCTGTATTTTTCTCTATCAATTCAGCATAAACATTACCAAGAATAAGTTGTTCTGTATAATCTTTAGAGCCTATAGTTATTGTCTCTTTTTTGCTTGAAAAACTTGAACCAAAAGTAACAAATAACATTGCAATAATTATTATAGCAGACACTACTTTAAGTCCTATATAATTTTTCTTTGGAACCTTTGGGTTTAACCCTTTTGGAGTAACTGCAACTTCAATCTTACTAAATAAATAATCAACTAATAATGCAATTATACATGATGGAATTGCTCCTGCTAAAATCATATTGTTATTTACAGTTTGTACACCTGAAAATACTAAATATCCCAGACCACCAGCACCTATAAATGCTGCAAGAGTCATAAGACCAACCGCTGTAACAGCAGATATTCTAACCCCACCCATTATTATAGGCAAAGCTAAAGGAAACTGTATTTTAAATAAAGTTTGGTTTCTTGTAAGACCAATACCTTTAGCAGATTCTAATACTACTGGGTCAATACTTGTTATACCTATATATGTGTTCTTTACAATTGGTAATAATGAATATACTACTACCATAAATATTGCTGGTTTGCTTCCTATACCAAGTACTGGTACAAGAAGACCCAAAAGTGCCATTGATGGAACTGCTTGAACTAAGTTTACAAATCCAAGCACAATTTTTCTAAGAGATGAGATTCTTGAAATAATTATTCCTAGAGGGACACCCACTAGTATAGCTATCAAAATGGATGTAACAGTTAAGCTCATATGTTGTATCAAAAGCTCTATAATCTTATCTTTTTGCAATAGTATAAAATTGAAAAAATTACCCAAGGACACTCACCTCCATTTCTAGGAATTGCTCACTTAAAACAGAAAGTAAACTACTTCTAGTAATCAGTCCTACTAGTTTATTTTCACTTGAAACAACTGGAATATATCCAACTGAATTACAGTTCATTATATTTAGTATTTCCACTAAATTATCACCTTCATTTACATGCAAAGGCTCTCTTGACATAATATCACTAAGCAATGTCGATTTATCATGAATATCTTTCATATCTTTTACAGTAACAATACCTTTTAGTGTTCTAGCTCTATCTATGATTAGTAAGCTATCAACCTTACTGCTTCTCATAATTTCTATACCTTGAGTTACAGTTCTTGTTGAATTAACAGCAATAGGATTTTTTATCATAATATCTTTTGCTTTTATATATTCTGGATTATCCCAAACTCTATCTTCTCCAATAAAATCTTTTACAAAATCATTTGCTGGATTTCTAAGTATGTTCTCTGGAGTATCATACTGTGCTATTCTTCCATCTTTCATAATACAAATCTTATCAGCTATCTTTAAAGCTTCATCCATATCATGAGTTACAAATATTATAGTTTTTTTCAGTTCATCTTGAAGAGAAAATAATTGTTCTTGTAAAGATGTTCTTGTTATTGGGTCTAAAGCACTAAAAGGCTCATCCATTAATATTATTTCAGCATCAGTTGCAATGGCTCTTGCAACACCAATTCTTTGCTGTTGACCCCCACTAAGCTCTGAAGGATACTTATTTAGAAAATCATCACTATCAAGACCTACCATTTCAAGTAGTTGTAAAGTTCTTGCCTCAATTTCTTCAACTGACTTTTCCTTTTTTAGACGTGGAATTAACTCTATATTCTCTTTTATTGTAAGATGAGGAAATAGACCTGTGTTCTGTATAACATATCCTATTTTCCTTCTAAGTTCTATTTCATTTTCTTGAGAAATTGGTTTACCATTAATATATATTTCACCAGATGTAGGTTTTATTAATTTGTTTATAAGCTTCAAAGTAGTAGTTTTCCCACAACCACTTGAGCCAATTAAAACCACCAATGTGCCTGTTTCAACGGCTAGAGAAATATCATCTAATACTACATTATTTCCCATTTTCTTGGTTACGTTTCTTATCTCTATCATAATTTATCATCCCCTCTTTCGACAAGCAACCTTTGTCATCGCAATAAGTTGTTTTTATAATTATATCACAATATCCCCTTTATGTAAACAAAGTACGACTTTTGGGTTAATACATATTAGTAAACATTACTGTAAATACCAAGCATTTGTATACAATATTCAAAATCAAAAAATATAAAAAATAATAAAAAAATCTCGATAAAATAATACAACACTAGCCTTAATTATATATAATTAAAACTAGTGTTAATTCATTCATTTAAACAAATAGTTATAGTTGAATACTATCCATATACTCAAATAAAGTAATATCTTTATAAGTTTCTTTTTTATCACTTAAGTTTGATATTGTGACTCCTAATAGTCTAATTTGTTTTCCATTCATTTCAACATTTCTCAATAAATTGTCAACACCACTTCTTATATCATTATATTCATCAATATAATGTTCTAAACTAAGACTTCTAGTTATCTGTGTAAAATCCTCATACTTAATTTTTAATGTCAACGTCTTTCCAAATTTCTCAGAGTTTCTTAATCTATGGCATACTTCCTCACAAAGTTCATCAAGGATATTACGTGTTTCCTCTTCGTCAATATCTAAGTTATGACTTAGTGTGGTCTCTGCTCCAACAGATTTTCTAACTCTATTTGGCTCTACTGGTCTGTCATCTATACCCCTCGCAAATTTATATAAGTCATATCCTCTCTTCTTAAATATACTCTCAAGTTCAAATAAATCTAAACATCTTAAATCATATCCTGTTTTTATACCTAAATTTTTAAGAGTATTTGAAGTGACTTTTCCAACACCAAAAAATTTACTTACAGGCAATTTATCTAAAAAATCCTGAACATTTTCTTCATTTATTACAGTCAGTCCATTAGGCTTTTTTAAATCTGATGCTATCTTAGCAAGAAATTTATTATATGAGATACCTGCTGAAGAGGTAAGTCCAACTTCCTTAAATATATCTCTTTTAATTTGCTTTGCTATTTCAATTGATGAATCAATATTCTTTTTATTTTTCGTTACATCTAAATATGCTTCATCTAAAGATAGTGGCTCTACTAAATCTGTGTATCTATAAAATATATTTCTTATTTGATTTGATACACTTTTATAGACCTCAAATCTAGGTCTTACAAAAACTGCATATGGACACCTATTATAAGCTACAGCGGATGGCATAGCTGAATGTATGCCAAATTTTCTAGCCTCGTAAGAACACGTTGCAACTACTCCTCTGCTTTGTGGATTTCCACCAACAACCACAGGTCTACCTTTTAATTTTTTATTGTCTCTTTGTTCTATAGACGCATAAAAAGCATCCATATCTATATGAATTATTTTTCTATGAAGCTCCATTATTATCACCTTTTAAAGTATAAATAGATTAAATTTATTTACATCACTGTTTTAATTATACCAAACTTATGTTTCTTTATGCTATTTTTTCATTTATTTTATTTATATATCAATATTTTCTCTTACTAAAATAGTTTATAATCAACTAATTCAATATAATTTATAAAAAATCATAAAAAACACTTGCAAAAACTAGGTAAAAGCTTTACAATAGGTATTCCAAGGAACTAAATTAAAATTCCTTATGGATAACAGTATATATATTAATTTAAATGGGATGTTTTAAAAATAAAAGACTGCCTTATACAAGACAGTCTACTGATTTTATTATAATTGTAATGGACTGCTCAAACTATTACTTTAAAACAGCCCATATTTTTTTGTATAATTATATTTTTAGCTATAGTAAAGATTTTGTGAAGGATACTCTGGGTCACAAGTTACATCTATACCAAGCTTTCTAAATGTTTGTTCATCATCTCTATTTAATATAGTAGTAGAATGAGCTTGACACCCTTTTAATAAAGCTAACTTTTCCATAGCAAATTGTGCAGTTGGATTAGTTACAGCGCAAATACTAAGAGCAGTTAAAACCTCTTGACAGCTAAGTGAAACATTTCTACTTGCTAAAGTTTTTGTTTTTAAATTTATAATAGGCTCTAATATTACAGGTGATATTAAATGCATATCATCAGATATATTGGCTAAATGTTTAATTGCATTTAGTACTGCTGCTGCTGTTCCATTCATTAAGTCAGAACCTTTACCAGTTAATATTGTCCCATCTTCTAATTCTAGTGACACTACAGGACAAGTATCATTTTTATCAGCATTTTCTTTTAACTTATTACTGTAATTTCTAGCAGGTAAAACAACGTTTCTATCTTCTGGCTTTAAGTTAAGTTCTTCCATAATCATTTTCATTCTATCATAAGCACCTTTATCAACTTGTCCCTTTTTATACTCACAGGCAGTTTTAAAGTATCTTCTTATAATTTCTTCTATAGAAGCTTTTCTTATTACTTCATCATCTATTATTCCAAAACCAACTCTATTAACACCCATGTCAGTTGGAGATTGGAAAATTGATTCTTTTCCAGTTATTTTTTCTATTATTTTTTTAAGCACTGGGAATAACTCTAAATCTCTATTATAGTTTACTGACATTTCACCATAAGTTTCAAGATGGAATGAATCTATCATATTTACGTCTTTTAAATCTACTGTAGCTGCCTCATAAGCTATATTTAAAGGATGTTTCACAGGTATATTCCAAACTGGGAATGTTTCAAATTTAGAATATCCAACTACATTTCCTCTTTTATTTTCATGGTATAACTGACTTAAGCAAGTACCAAGTTTTCCACTATTAGGTCCTGGTGCTGTTACTACTACAATTGGCTTTGTAGTTTCTATATAATCATTTGCTCCATATCCTTCATCACTAACTATAGTTTCAACATCTGAAGGATATCCCTTTGTTGGATAATGTTTATAAACTTTGATTCCTCTACGCTCTAACTTATTTATAAATACAGTCGTTGCAGGTTGTCCCTCAAATCTAGTGATTACTACACTATTTACATCTAGTTCATAACCTCTTAAATCATCTATTAATCTTAAAACTTCCATATCATAAGTGATACCAAAGTCACCTCTTATTTTATTTCTTTCTATATCTCCTGCATACACGCAAATTACAACTTCAACTTTTTCTTTCATATGTTGTAATACTTTTATCTTTGCATTTTCATCAAAACCTGGAAGTACTCTTTTTGCATGAAGGTCTCCCATTAATTTTCCTCCAAACTCCAAATAAAGCTTGTCAAAATTATTTACTCTCTCTAAGATATATTTAGACTGCTCTTCTAAATATTTTTTGTGGTCAAATCCTATTTTCATCTTAACACCTCACTAAATTAAATTTCTTTTTGATAACAGTATGTTTATATATATTTTTTTAGTAAAACATCTTATAAAAAAATGTTAATACTTTTTCACTCAAAGTAATATTATACATTTAAGATTAATTTTTTTCAAGATAGTTTTATGGTAAATAAGATATACTTATATTATTAATAAAATAAGAATATTATATTTTATATATTTAAATATAATATTCTCATCTTAATGTTAATTTATTTTAATATTTTTATACATACTTTATTCTAAATTTAAAACCTTCCTAATATCTTCTATACCTTGATAAACTTCTTGTTTAGAAAAATTCATAGACTCTAATTCTTCATCAGTTTTTTCCATAAGCATAGTATAAAATTCTATTGCTATATACTGCATATTTTCACTATTTACAGTTTTAGCTTTATCAAATAAAATTTCTTCTGCTTCATTCACATTTCCCTGGAAAACTAATCTTTTTAAAGTTATTAATATAACTTCTTCTTCAGTATTATATACTAAATCTTTTTCTTCATATTCACTGTATTTTTTCCCCAATAAGAATCTTGCAACCATAAGTTTTATCTCATTGAAAATCTTATCCACTATAGCCATATTTACATCTCCTATAAATAAAATTTATTTTCTTTTTAATTATACCAAACTTTCTAGAGAAAATTATTGTATGTAAATAAAATAATGAATAAATAATTTTTGAATAATAAAAAAAGAAGGTAGCGGGGGATATCCGACTACCTTCAAACACTAGATTGTGATTGGTTTGGTATTTTGTTTATACCCACCATAAGCTTCTTTAAATCATTTAAATTGATTTTTTTAGCATCCACATCCTCCATCAAAAACGTCACCACATTCGCAAAGTATTAATAATAATATTAAGAAAGGTATCCATGCACATAAGTCCATTTCAGCCCAACAGTCTTGGAATGCTAAGAATAAGAAAAATAATATTATTATCCACCAAGCACATCCGCCAAATCCGCCTTCACCAAAAAATCTATCCAACATAATATGTTACCTCCTAGTTATTTTGTATGTGGAGTTTCAGCTCCTAAAATATACTATGTTTAAGGTCTCATATTTGCTAATGATTTTTTTAAATTTTTTTATACAATTTTTCAGAAAACACTATTGACTTACACTTAACTTATTTCCGTCACTATCTATAACTATGTCTCCATTAGAAGTAAGAAAAGTTTTTATATCTAATTTTTTTAATATTTCTAATACTTCTTCATCAGGTTCTTTTTTCTGTGAGCAAGTAATAGCAGCATATTTTGGTGAAATAGATTTAAAAAATGCTTCACTTAATTTATCATACCTTCCATGATGAGGAATTTTCACAAAATCGTATTTTAAAGTATTTTTACTTATAAATTCAGCTAAACGTTCTTCTTCTGCATCTCCTGCAAACAAAAAGTTATGTGTTCCATAATTTATACTAGTGATTATCGAGTAATCGTTTGAACTCTCATAATTACTTTTTAAAGCTGGCTGTATGCTTATTTTTGCTTTATTGATTACAATATTCATTTTTTCTTTCAATACTGTAGGCTCTATACCAGTTTTTTTAAGCGAGTTAATATATTCATCATATTGTTTACTATCTTTTTTATAATTTGCTTGTATTAAATTATTCACTTTAACACTGGACAACACACTATCAACTCCACCTATGTGGTCTTTATCTAAATGAGTTAAAATTAGATAATCAAGCGTATTTATACCTTTTTCTTTTAAATTATTAACTATTTGTTCACCATCTTTATCTTCTCCTGTATCAATCATTATAGCTTTCTTGCCTATCTCAATTAATATGCAATCTGACTTTCCAGTATTTAGTATAGTAGTTTTAAATGCAGTATTTTCTATATCATTTTGAATATTATTTTGACTCATACTATTTTTCTCACTATCTAAATAAGATTTACTTGTTGATTCTGTCTTACCATTAGCAGTTACATTTACTACAATCAATAGCACTGCAATCAAAGATACTGTTGTAATTAAAAACATGATATCTTTTAATATTATTTTCTTCATCCAAAAGCTCCTATAAATTTTATTTATTACATATTTATAGTATAGCAATGCTGACATAATAAAATACACCTAGAAAAAGGGCAAATTCTAGGCATATTTGTGGCATTAAATATAACAAATAGTTTAGTTTTATAATTGTAACTAAGTATTTTTTAAAATATCAATTAACACTATCTTTCTAAATTTAAATCTTCAAACTCTTTTATTTTATCATTAGATAAAACACTCTTCTTAGTTGACTGTCCATTTTTTCTATCAAAAGTATTTTTAGCTTTTACACCTGATAAGAATTTACCAGCTCCATTAATACAGCCTTCTTCGCACATCATTCCTTCTATAAAATTACCTTCTAATCTACCTAATTTAGCCATTGTCATTGTTTTCTTAATTTGTCTTGGTCCAGAAACTTTTATAGGCTCAAAATCAAAACTGATACCTTTTTCAGCAATATAATTCTGTATTGATTTTGTGAGCCCACCAGACGCTCCAAATCCCCTTCCAAAAATTGAACCATCATTTATATCATCATTTGAGCATTTTGACAAATCTACATTAAAAGCTTCAAATAATGCCATTAGTTCTTCAAAAGTTAGTACATAATCCACTGCATCTTTTAAACATTCCTCAGTTGCCTCACTCTTTTTTGCAGTACATGGACCTATAAATACTACCTTAGCATCAGAATCAAATTTTTTTACGAATCTTCCTGTGGCTACCATAGGTGATACTGTAGAAGATATTTTATCAACTTCATCTGGGAACATTTTCTCTATATATTTAAAGAACCCAGGACAACATGAATTTGTCATATACTTATCTCCAGATTTTATTCTTTCAATGAATTCATTACTTTCACGAACTGTAACTGCGTCTGCTCCACAAGAAGCTTCTATCATATCTATAAATCCTAGTGATTTTACAGCATTTTTTAATTGTCCATATGTAATGTTACTATCAATTTGACCTGTTATTGCTGGAGCTACTATCGCATACATATTTTCTTTTCTTGCAAGTTTTTTTGCAACTGGTACTATCAAACTCTTGTCAGATATTGCTCCAAATGGACAAGCTGACATGCATGCGCCACAATTTATACAATTATCTTCATGTATCATAGCTTTCATAGTATCTCTATTAAAATCTAACGCACCAGTTGGGCATACACTTTTACATGGTCTTATAACCTCTGAGATAGCATCATATTGACATGAACTTTTACACATTCCACAAGCTTTGCATAAATCATGGTTTATATAAGCTCTTCCATTTATATAAGAAATTGCTCCAAACTTACAAGCTTCTTTACATCTATGTGCCAAACACCCTCTACAAAGTTCTGTTACTGTAAATTCATTTATTGGACATCTATCACATGCAGCTTCCACTATATACATAATTTGCTCATTGGAGCCTAAATTTACTGAATCTGGATTTATATTTTCATATTTAGTATTTGGTGTCAAACTCAGTGCAAGTTGTGCTCGTTCAAGAACTACCTCTCTCTCTTTATAAACGCAGCATCTATATCTTGCTTTCTCTCCTTTAATTATTTCATATGGAATTTTTTCTATGTTCTCTTTTGTTAAATTTTCCTCAATTGATAGCTTTGCTACAACTGTTAAAATCTCATGTTTCAATCTTTTTAGCTGTGTTTCAAACTCAAACATAAGTACTCCTCCCTATAAACCACCTATTTCACCTATATTTATACTCTTATGTATATTGTATTTTTTATTTATTTCCATAAATTATTATAACATAGGCATGGTCTTTGTTAAGTTATATACAAAATATTATATATCTAATTTTTATTTTAAGCACTTAAATATATTAATATAAATCTAAATAAAAATAGAGTTATCCTAATGTTAAATTACAACTTAGAACAACTCTATTCTCCATCTATATTTTTTATGATTATCTATAAATCTATTTTTCTAGATTTATATCACTAAAATCTTTTATTTTTGTATTTGCTAAAATACTTTTCTTAGTTGATTGAGAATTTTTTCTATCAAAAGTGGTTTTAACCTTTGCACCTGATAAGAACTTACCAGAACCATTTATACATCCACCTTCGCACATCATACCTTCTATAAAGTTTCCTTCTAATTTTCCTAAATTAGCCATAGTCATTGTCTTCTTAATCTCTCTTGAACCAGAAATTTTTACAGGTTCGAAATTAACTCCAATACCTTTTTCAGCAAGATAATTTTCTATAGCTTTTGTAAGTCCACCAGCAGCACCAAATCCTCTTCCAAATATTGATGCATCATCTATATCTTCATTTGAACACTTAGCTAAGTCTATATCAAATGCTTCAAATAGTGCCATTATTTCTTCAAAAGTTAGTACATAATCAACAGCTCCTTTTAATTCCTTTTTAGCCGCTTCATTCTTTTTAGCTGTACAAGGACCTATAAATACTACTTTTGCATCAGGTTCATAATTTTTTATAAATCTTCCACTAGCTATCATAGGAGATACAGTAGAAGATATTTTTCCTACAAGGTCTGGGAATGTCTTTTCTATGTAACCAACAAATCCTGGACAACAAGAGTTTGTCATAAAAGAGTCTCCTTCTTCCATTCTTTCAGCAAACTCTAAACTTTCATGAACTGTAACTGCATCTGCTCCACAAGCTGCCTCTAGTACATCGACAAAACCTAATGATTTTATAGCATTTTTTATTTGACCATATGTAACATTTGCTTCAACTTGACCTGTTATAGCTGGAGCTACTACTGCGTACATTTTTTCTTTTTGTACTAATTTTCTAGCTACTGGAGCTATCAAACTCTTATCAGATATCGCTCCAAATGGGCATGCTGACATACACGCACCACAGTTTAAACATTTATCTTCATGTATCATAGCTTTCATATTTTCTCTATCAAACCCTAAAGCATTAGTTGGGCATACACTCTTACATGGTCTTACAACCTCTGAGATGGCATCATATTGGCAAGCTTTTTTACACATTCCACAAGCCTTACATAATTCATGATTTATATAAGCCATTCCCCCAACATGTGTAATAGCACCAAATTTACAAGCTTCTTTACATCTATGTGCTAAACAACCTCTACATATATCAGTTACTGTAAATTCGTTTATTGGGCAACTATCACATGCTGCTTCTAAAATATATATTATTTGTTCATCTTCTCCTACATCCATTGTATCTAAATCTATTTTATCTTGACCTGGCAATAGTCCCATACTTACATTTACTCTTTCAGATATTATAGCTCTTTCTTTATAAACACAACATCTGTATGTAGGTTTCTCGCCTTTTATTATTTCATATTGAATATTATCCATTGCTTCTCTTGTAAGGTTATCTTCTTTTCCAAGCCTAGCTATTGCAGTTAAAACATCATGTCTTAATTTGTGTATTTGTGTTTCAAATTGAAACATGTTAATACCACCCCCGTAAATAATTTTATACGGTACTATTATAGCATAATATTTCCTTTTATTAATATATATGTAAAACATTATATATTTAATTTTTATTTTATCGAATTTATACACTGTTTTTTTGTTTTATTATATAATAATAGTGATATTTCTGAAATTTCACTATTTTTAAATTTTATTTTTAGTCTATTTTATAATATTTTTTATTATTTTTTTATATTTTACTCTTTATTTTTTAATTTATATATTACATTTTTTGATATTAAATTTGCTAAACCTCATCAGATTTCTATTTTATTTTCTTTCATTGTTAATATATTTTTTAGCAAAATTTTTTAAATTCTAAAATTGATTAACTTTTTTAAAAATTTTAATTGCTTTTTTTTAAAATTTATGCTATATTAATAGAACAGACTTAATTTATTTAGTTTGTATTTTTTAATAAAGCGGAGGTTTTTTTATAATGAAAAACGGAATAGTAAAATGGTTTAATAGTGAAAAAGGATTTGGATTCATATCAGTAGAAGGAGAAGACGATGTTTTCGTACATTTCTCAGCTATACAAACTGATGGATACAAAACTTTAGAAGAAGGCGAAAAGGTTAGCTTTGATATAACTCAAGGTAATAGAGGACCTCAAGCTGAAAACGTAAATAGAATATAATTATTTAATTTAAATATATATATTTTAGAAAAGGAGCTACATAAGGCTCTTTTTTGTTGTCTAAAAGAAAATAAAGAAGTTACCTTAAAAAAGTACTAAACTTAAAACAACTTATTTAAAGTAACTTCTTTCTATTATAGTATATTATTCATATAGACTACACTACCTAAATTTACTTGATATTATTAAGCACAATTCTCTCAATACTTTACATGCTATAACTGTTGATACTCCTGTCGTATCATAATCAGGGCTTAGCTCTACAATATCACAACCAACTATATTTATATTAGATTTTTTTATAATCTTAAAAATATCTTGAAATTCTCTATAATTTATACCACCAGGTTCTGGTGTACCTGTTCCTGGAAATACAGATGCATCCAACACATCTAAATCTACAGTTAAATAAACATTTTTCCCATTCAATTTATTAATTATCTTTTCAAATGTATTTATTCCACCAACTTCCATATAAGTATGTTTTTGTTCTATTGCAAATTTAAATTCTTCTCTTGTTCCAGACCTTATTCCAAATTGAAATATTTTATCGTCTCCAACAACATCCCATACTCTTTTAATTACTGTTGCATGAGAATTTTTATTGTTATTATATTCTTCTCTTAAATCTGTATGAGCATCAAAGTGAATTACATACACATCATTATACTTCTCATAGACTGCTTTAAAAGCTGCTAAAGTAACTAGATGTTCACCACCAATCATAAATGGAACCTTTAAATCTTCAACTATACTAGCAGTTTCATCATATATTTCTTTCAAAACTTGTTCTGTATCTCCAACACTAATTTCCAAATCTCCATAATCACATATATTATAATCTTCTAAATCCAAGTCTAAAAAAGGACTATATGTCTCAAGACCATAAAATTCTTTTCTCATCGAGCTACTTGCAAATCTAGCTCCAGGTCTATTTGAAGTAGTTCCATCAAACCCTACTCCAAACACTATCAAATTTGATTCTTCATAACTTTTATCCATACCCATAAATGTATTTATATGATAGAAATTACTCTTCATTTAACATCTCCTTTACATATTGAGGTAGCATAAATGAACCTAAATGGATATCACTATTATAATACTTCGTTTTTAAATTTAATTTTTCCCAACCATCTCTATCTTGATTTTTTATTGGGTCTAGTTTTTTTGAAGCAAAACCAAATAACCAGTGTCCAGATGGATATGTTGGTATATGTGCTTGATAAACTTTAGATATTGGAAATATACCTTTTAACTTATCGTTGGCTCTTTTCATTTCTTTAGCATTAAACTCAAAATAAGGACTTTCACTTTGATTTACTAAAATTCCATCATCAGTTAGTATTCTATAACAATCTCTATAAAAATCATTTGAAAAAAGTCCTTCTCCTGGTCCTATTGGGTCAGTTGAATCTACTATTATTAAGTCATAAGATTTGTCATAAGCCTCTTTAACAAACTTAACTCCATCTTCAAAATATAAATTTACTCTTTCATCGTCTAATTTACATGAACATATATCTATATACTCTTTAGACACATCCACAACCATTTTATCTATTTCAACCATATCAATTTTTTCTATTTTAGGATAACGACTTAACTCTCTTACTGTACCACCATCTCCACCACCTATAACTAAGACTTTTTTGATATTTAAATTTGTAGCCATAGGAACATGAGTTATCATGTCATGATATATAAACTCATCTTTATATGTCACCATCATTAAACCATCTATCGTCAGAAACTTTCCAAACTCCTCACTATCAAACACATCTATTCTTTGAAACTCAGACTTCCCTTCAAATAAATGTCTATCTACTTTTATAGAAAATCTTACATTTTCTGTCCATTCCTCTGTATACCAAAGTTCCATATAATAATCCTCACTTTCATTTATCTACTTTATGTTTATACTGCTTCAGGTTTATGAGTGATTTTACCTAAATCTTTCTTTGAATATTTTTTTATTTTTGTTGTCAATCCTCTTGGAATTTCTGTGGACTCACTTCTTTCTGATTTTAGAAGTTGTTCCAATAATTCGAAACTTTTCCATGGGTCTATATCACCACAAGTAAAAAAATCCGCCGCTGCATAACCATATTCAGGCCAAGTATGTATTGTCAAATGAGATTCAGCAATTATGACAGCACCCGAAACCCCCCAAGGATTAAAATGGTGAAATACAGAATCAACAATTGTAGCCTTTGCATTTAATGCTGAATCATTCATAAAATTTTCTATAAGATGTGGGTCTTTAAGTATGCTCTCATCACAGTTATAGTATTCTACTAGTATATGTCTTCCTAGTGTTTCAAATTTCATTTCAATCTCAACTCCTTTTACATATTTATATATACTATTCTATTTATCCAATAACACAATTTATTTTATAACGAGTATTGTATCTAAGTTTTTATCTTGCATATCAGTCAAATACGCATTACTCTCTTTTAAAAAAACAATATACTCCATAATTTCTTTTGTTATTAACTCTCCTGGAGTAACAATTGGTATACCTGGTGGGTATGCCATTATTGATTCTCCACAAATTCTACCTATACATGACTTGATTTCTACACTTTCTTTAGATGCATAAAAAGCTTCTCGAGGATTAAGCTCAATAGTTGGATTTATTTGAATCATATTAAACTCATTTAACTTGGCTTCTTTTCTATAAGTTTTTTCAATTATAGAAAGAGCCTTAACCAATCTATCAATATCTGATTTATTAGTTCCAATAGATACAAGTGCTAAGATATTGTACAAATCTCCTAGTTCTACTTGAATTGAAAACTTTTTATACAACAAATCATACACTTCAAAGCCAGTTAAATTTAACCCTTTTACATTTATACATAATTTAGTTTCATCTATAAATTTAACACCTTTTCTTTTTAATATTTCGGTAGACAAAACATCTATTCCATCTATTTTATTTAATCTAGCTTTTGCGTATCTCGATAAATTTAATGCTTTTGATAATTGTTCTTCTCCATTTTCAACTAGGTTAACTCTCGCTCCATCTATACTTGCCATAAGCAAATAAGATGCAGATGTAGACTGTAACATATTGATTGACTGAAGTACTTTTTCAACTCTTATATTTTCTCTATTCAATAAAAGTGCTGAAGATTGTGTCAATGCTCCTCCAGTTTTATGTATACTTATAGCCACCATATCTGCTCCTAAACTTATTGCAGAAGGAGGTAAATCTAAATGAAATGGAAAATGAGCACCATGAGCTTCATCTACTAACACTAAAAGATTATTTTTATGGCATAATTCTATGATGTTCTCAAGGTCTGCACAAGCACCATAATAAGTTGGATTAAGTAAAAATAAAGCTTTTATATCACAGCTTTTTTCTATTTCCTCTTTAACTTTCTCAATAGTAATATTTAAACTTATACCTAGTTGCTCATCAAATTCTGGTTGTATAAATACTGGTATTCCTCCACAAAGTATTAAAGCATTTATTACTGACTTATGAATATTTCTTGGGAGCAATACTTTTTCTCCTGGATTTATTACACTTAGAATCATTGCATGTATTGCTTGTGTAGTACCATTAGTTATAAAGAATGCTTCATCAGCCATGTATGCCTGCGCTAATAAATCTTGTGCATTTTTTATGACTCCAGTTGGATTAGATACATTATCCATAGTGGGTGATGAGTTTATATCCATTTTCATGAGATTTTCACCTAGATATTTATTTAATATATCTACACCTCTATTTTTCACATGTCCAGGTACATCAAAACAAGCTATATCTCTTTTTGAATATTCTTTTAATGATTCCAATAAGGGCGCACATTCATAGCTCAATTCAACTGCATTTGCGAACTCACTGTCCATGACTTTAAATTCATCTCCTCTCTATTTTAATATTTTTATTGTTTTTATTTATTATTTCTATTTTTTATTTTTACTTTTATTAAACTCATGATATTTATTATATTAACAAACAAGTCTTTTTACAAGTATTTTTTTATTTCGTACCAAAAACCTATACCTTAGTATTATCAATATTTATAAACTTTTATATTTTTTATTGTTTATATTAATTTTTTTATAAATTAGTATTTGTAAACTTTATCACTTTTAGTCAATTTCATATTTTTATTTTTTTCAAGTTTTACTAACGCTTTAAGTTTAATATTTTTAATTTGTATGTATTCTATTACTAAACTTTCATACTATTTTTATTTTATATATTAAAATCTATAGTTTAGTGTAACTAAATAATTTTCATATTTACACATTTAAATTTTTTATAAAAATTATTAAAATTTAATCTAGTACTATAGAATAAATTCTATTTGTACAAACAAAAATAGAGTAGTGAATAAATTCACTACTCTATATAAATAATTTATAGTATCATAACATTATAAACTTATAGCATTTTTTGTACATTCCTTTACATTTACTACTTTATTCATAATTAGAACTGTCAAGAGTTCTGAAACAGCCATACTTACCCATATTCCATTTACTCCAAATAACTTAGAAAAAACAAGTAGTATAATCGGCAATAGTAAGATTGAACGTAAAACTCCTATAATATTAGAATGTACTGGCATTTCTATCGCTTGATAATACATCATAGTTGTTAAATTTTTTCCAATCATAAGATAGGCTAAATTAGCCATGTTAAGTGCAACATAAGCCATTAAAATAATTTCTTTATCACTCGTAAATATTTTTATAATTTCTTTTCCAAATAAAAAACATATTACTGTGAATATTATAGATACACAAAAACTCATTTTTGTTGCCATATTATAATAGCCTAACATTTTTTTAATTTCTTTAGAGCCAAAATTATAACTTATAAGTGGTTGAACACCTAAAGTTATCCCCATTAAGAGATTATAAATATTAGTAGTTACATAGTTTACTACAGCATAAGCAGAAAGACCTACATCTCCAACAACTCTTGTCAAAACTATATTATGTGCAAGTATAATTATTGAAAAAGCACTCTCTGCAAAAAATGAAGGAAATCCTATATTAAATAATTCTTTTAAAACATCCTTTTCTATCTTTGCTGGCCCAAAGGATAACTTACCTTTTTTAAACATAAAATGAGGTAACATTATTATAAGTGTAGATAGTTGACCTAAGCCACTTGCAATTGCTGCACTTTTCACACCAAATCCAAGCTTAAATATAAATATATAATTTAAAGTTATATGAAATATTGTTCCTGACACGGTAGCTATCATGGCAAGTTTTGGTCTTCCATCATTTCTTAAAAAACTACAAAAAACAAGACCTAGCAAATTTGGGAAACAGAAAACAGCATAAAATGTTAAGTATTCAGAAGATAATCCGACTAAACTTTCTGTTGCTCCCATAATTCTAACTATATGCTCTGAAAAAAGTATACAAATTATTGTAAGAGATAAACTACCTATTATTAAAACTTTTATTACTTGCCTAAATATATTTACAGCCCTTTCATCATCTCTAGAACCAAATTTTTTCGAAACTAGTGCTCCTCCTCCAACTGCCATTAAACTGGATAATCCTAAAAATACCATTACAAGAGGCATCACTATACTAACAGCTGTAAGTGCTGAATCGCCTAGTCCTTTTCCCAAAAATATTCCATCTAATATTGTATTAAAGGATGATACAAACATAGCAAGAGCTGATGGTATAGCATACTCTAAAAATTTTTTTGACATTAAAAATCTCCCTCCCATAGATTATTATAATAAATATTATTTCACTATATAAAATACTAATCTATCCTCTGAGGGTAGAGTCAAGTTTTTTTGTATACTATTTTTTTCTTATTTCTAATTGAACCAATGTCTTTTCTTTTGTGTCTGAATCCACTCTAGAAAGCATCCATATTTCATTAAAGTTTCCAACAAGTTCTATATTATTATCATTTGCATAATCGATTATTTTTTTATAATAATCATAGGCATTATTCCAATTATCATCATATATAATTGTTAAATATTCACCTGCTGGTAAAATGTGCTGATTTTCATATTCTTCTCTTTCTGTAAAATCTACTATATAATCATATAATAGTGCTTTACCTTCTTTAATTACTTTCTCATATGAAATACTACCTGAAATTATAGGATATACATCATTATACTTATCTTGAATGTGTAAAATAATATGTCTCAGATACATCTCAAGTTCAACTTCATCCTTTGAATTACATTTATAGACATTTACTTTTCTTTCTTTATTGTATTTTATAAATACATTATTTAAATCATATTTTAACAATTCATTTACTTTAAATTCTATATCATTTAGATAATTTTTCACATCTGATAGTTCTTTTATTTTACTTTCTATCATTTTATTTTGTCTATCAATTGTATTCATCATAGACTCAATTGAGCTATCTGAATCAATTAATTTTTTTATATCTTCAAGAGCCATACCCATAATCTTACAGTACTTAATTACATCTATACTCATAAACTGCTCTCTTGAATAATACCTATATTTATTTTCTTGGTTTACATATGCTGGTTTTAATATCCCTACTTTATCGTAGTATCTTAGAGTTTTTATTGACAAATCAAAAAGTCTAGATACTTCTCCTATCGAAAAATATGTTTTTATATTATCCCCTCCTTTATATTTTGCATTAAAATGGTACTACATTAATCTATAAATATCAATATAAAATTAGTTGTATTTTTAATTAATTTTATATTGATATTTATAGATTAGAAATAATAAAATAATGATAGAATTATATAAAAAATAAGAGAAGCTTTTAAAAGCTTCTCTTATTCCATCTCTGCTATAGGTATCGTTTTCCAATGTTTTCTTAAAATTGCTTCAACATTTTCTGAATCTTTCGCTCTCATAAACTTCACTGCCTCAATATGTTGATTATTGCTGTAAGTTAACATTTTATACAATTCTTCTTCATTGTCGCTAGTATATGACTTTGACATAAAATTATATCTAAGAGAATTCAACATATTTATTAATACTTGATTATCTGATTTTGCTATGTATATATCGTGAAATTCATTGCTTAGTTTTAAGTAGTTATTGTAATTTTTATACTTTATAGAGATAGCCATCATTTCTGTTAGCTCGTCCATTTTTATTAAATCTGATTCAGTTAAATTTTCTAAAGATGAAGAACCTGCTAACGCATCTAACACACCAATTACAGAATATGTGTCTAGTTTTTCCTTTTCCTGAAACTCTTTTACCACAAATCCTTTATTAGGTATCTTTTCTAGTAAATTTTCACCTGCCAATCTCGTTAGTGCTTCCCTTGCTGGTGTTCTACTAACTCCAATAGAGTTGCAAATTTCAGATTCAGTAATTCTCTGATTAGCTTCATACTCTCCATTTTGGATTTTTTTTGATATATAGTCATAGACTTGAGTTGTAAGTGGATCTACTTTCATAAGACACTCCTCCATATTAAGATTATAAAAGTTAAATCTCCCTACAACTTCAGTAGAGAGGTTTTGTTTTATCTTACTTATCTATATAATATCATAACTTCTATATTTTTTACACTTCTTTGTAATATTTTGAAATACTAAAATTTTTATGATAATTTAAAACAAAAATGTAGCAAAACCTTTGATAAATCAAAACTTTTGCTACATTTTTACTTTTAATTTAAATTATTGTACTTAAAATACACTAAAAATAATAAATGATTTAGAATCCATATGGATTTTTAATTCGTTATTTTCTATCGGTATATTTTTATTTACATTTTTAGAATTATACTTTATAGGTATTTCCTCTATAAAGCTACCCTCTATATTTAATGACATATTTTCAGGATTGTTACTTCTGTTTATTAAAATTAGTATCCTATCATTATCTTCATTAAATCTTATAAATGCAAACACATTATCATTTCTAGTATATATAAATTCTGTTTCTCCTGAACTTAAAATTTTATTTTTATTTCTGATTTTTATAATATTTTTATAAAAATTTAACATATCTTCATCTTCATTTTTCCATGGATATGTTCTTCTATTGTCTGGGTCTACATCTCCGCAAAGACCTGCCTCATCTCCATAGTATATATATGGTACTCCTTCAAATGTCATTTGTATAGCTACAGCAAGTTTCATCAAATCTATATCATTATTTAATTCAGTTTTAGCTCTTGTAACATCATGTGTTCCAATTAAATTTAAATTAGACTTAAATGATTCTTTTGGATAATTTTCTTTAATTTGTATATATCTATTGCTAAGTTCATATGAATTAATTTCTCCTTTTAAAAAAGAAAACATATTATTTCTAAATGGATACCCCATAACAGAATCTAATTCTTCACCTAATAAATAGCTTCTTCTTTGACCATAACTAATCTTATTTGAGGCGTCTTCCCATACTTCCCCTATAAGTATCGAGTCATTATCAGCTTCTTTTAATTCCTTTTTCAGCTCTCTTATAAACTCAGTTGGAAGTTCATCTGCAACATCCAATCGCCACCCTTTAATCCCCATATTCATCCATTTGTTTACGACACTATCCTTGTCATATATTATATAATCCATATAGCTTTTTTCTAATTCATTTGTATTTGGCAAGGTCTTTATATCCCACCAACTTTTATATTTATGAGGAAATTCTTCAAACATATACCATGAATAATATGGTGATTCCTCTGATTGATATGCACCTAAACTATCATAATTTCCATACATATTAAAATACTTACTATCAGCTCCAGTATGACTAAAAACACCATCAAGTACTATTGATATATCTTTTTCTTTTGCTTTATCAATTAATTCTTTAAATGTATCTTCATCTCCAAACATAGGGTCAATATTTTTATAATTTCCTGTATCATACTTATGATTACTAGAGGCTTCAAATATAGGACTTAGATATAATATACTCACTCCTAATTTTTTTAGATACCCAAGTTTATTAATTATTCCTCTTAAATTTCCACCATGAAAATCCCACCTTATAATATCCCCTCTACTGTCCTTTATGTACATAGGTATATCTTCCCAATTACCATATATAAAGCTGTTTTTTTTAGGATTATCAACCTTCCCATTACGATTTCCATTGTTAAATCTATCTACAAATATATGATAAAGTACTCCTTCTTTATACCAGGTTGGCACTTTAAAGTCTTTATAAACAGTAATTTGATATTTATTGATATCATTATAATTATATTCACAAGCGTATCCATTTTCTCTATTCTTTCCATAGAATACAGTCTTTTTCTCACCATCTATTTCAACAATTACTTTAAAATAATAGAAATAAACACCTGTTATATCAAATTTTTCAACCTTACAATAAAAATACTTTCCAAGTGTATTATTGTTTAATTCTTCATTTAAAATTATTGTCTTTGTTTCATCTTCTTTGTTTATTTCTAGGGAAATAGACTCAACATTATATCCTTCATTTACTTTAACTTTAATTATCAATTCTTCATTAAATTTTAAAGCTCCAAACGGAGCCTTAAAATTTTTATCCCAAGAATTATATTCTATTATGTTTTGCATTTATAATCACACCCTTTTAAACCAAATGTCTTTTGCATATTCAGAAATTGTTCTATCAGAAGAAAAAAATCCTGAATTAGCTATATTAACCAAAGACATTGTATTCCATTTTTCTTTATCACGATATAGTTTGTTTATATTTGCCTGAGCTTGACCATAATTTTCAAAATCCCTCAATACAAAGTACTCATCATTGTAAGTGGTAAGTGAATTATAAATACTTCTACCTTCTTCACCTAGGTTAGGAATAAATCCATTTATTAAATCATCTACTACCCTTTTTATATTCATGTTAGAATGATACAAATCAAGTGAAGAATATCCACCAAACTTATTGTAATTCAGTACTTGCTCTGCACTAAGTCCAAATAAAAACATATTTTCTTTTCCTACTTGTTCACATATTTCTACATTTGCACCATCTAATGTGGCTAAAGTTATGGCACCATTCATCATAAATTTCATATTACTTGTTCCTGATGCTTCTTTTGTTGTCGTTGAAATTTGTTCACTCACATTTGCTGCTGGTATTATTATCTCTGCTAATGATACACCATAATTCTCTATAAATACTACTTTTAACTTGTCCTTTACTCTAACATCATTATTTATAGTACTTGCAACTGAATTTATAAATTTAATTATACACTTGGCTAAATAATATCCTGGTGCGGCTTTTGCCCCAAATATAAAAGTTCTTGGGTCAATATTTAAGTTAGGATTGTCAAGTAATTCATGATACATATGGAGTACATTAAAAATATTCAATAGTTGCCTTTTGTAAGCATGCAACCTCTTAACCTGAACATCAAATATAGAATTAGGGTCGATATTTAAATCGTATTTATCATTTATAAAATTTGCTAAATTTACTTTATTATTGTATTTTATATCATCAAGTCTTTTTAAAACAGAAGAATCATTTTTAAATTTTTCAATATTCTTTAGCTGTAAAGTATCTGTTTTCCATGAGTCACCAATTAAATCTGTTATTAAATTACTAAGTTGAGGATTTGAACTTATAAGCCATCGTCTATGTGCAATTCCATTAGTTTTATTGTTAAATTTATTTGGTTCGTCTTGATAAAAATCTTTTAAAACTTCTGTTTCAAGAATTTGAGTATGAAGCTTAGCAACTCCATTTACACTGTGACTTGTTACAATACATAAATTTGCCATATTTATGTTGTCCCAATCTATTATACTCATTCTTCTTATTTTATCTTGGTCATATCCTTTATTATTTAACTCTTCTACATATCTTCTATTTATTTCTTCTATTATCATATAAATTCTTGGTAATAGCTCTTTTATCATGCTTACAGGCCACTTTTCCATTGCTTCTGACATTATAGTATGATTAGTATAAGATACTGTTTTTTTAGTTATCTGCCATGCTTCATCCCAAGATAATCCTTCTTCATCAAGTAGAATTCTCATAAGTTCTGGTATACATAAGGTAGGATGTGTATCATTTATATGAATTGCCACCTTATCAAATAAATTCCTGATATTTAGCTGATTCTTTTTACACTTCCTTATGATATCTTGTACACCTGCACTTACAAAGAAATACTCTTGCTTAAGTCTCAATAATTTTCCTGCATAATTTGAATCATCAGGATACAACACTTGTGAAATTTCTTCAGTATAATACTTGTGTTTTAAAGCTTCTTCATAACTTCCTGAATAATTTAGAGCATTTGAGGTAAGTTCTCCAAAGTCTCTTTTTGGTATCTCACTTTTAAATAATCTTAAAGTATTGATACATTGATTTTGGTATCCAATTATTGGTATATCATAAGGCATTGCCATTACAGGAAGATAGTTTTTATGGACTACTTTTAAATGAATTCCTTCCTTAATCAACTCTACTTCTCCACCAAACTTCACCATTGTTGCTTCATTTGGTCTTACAGTTTCCCATGCATAACGTCCTTCTGTAAGCCAGTTATCAGGTACTTCGACCTGATAACCATTTACAAATTTTTGTTCAAACAAACCGTATTTATATCTAATTCCATATCCTTGACCACTTATATTCAAAGATGCCATAGAATCTAAAAAACATGCTGCTAATCTTCCAAGACCACCATTCCCTATGGCTGGGTCTACCTCAGCTTTGATTAAATCATCTAAGTTAATTCCTAATTCTAGTAATCCTTCTCTAACTTCTTCTTCAATATTTAAATTTAATAAATTAGATTTTAATTGTCTTCCTATTAAAAACTCTAGACTAAAATAATAAACTTCTTTTTTCTTATCTAACTTCGTAGCAACCCATTTTTTTGCTATTTCATCTTTCAGTAGACTACATAGTACATTTAACAATTGTTCATCAGTAGCTTCCTTGATAGACTGTGCATATAAGCTATACATTTTCACTTCAAATTTTTGCTTGAATTTCTTTTTGCTTATTGTTACCAAAAAAACCACTCCTTTAATCACATATGTCTCTATATGTTTCTATATACTCCTTAGCTGATTTTTTCCAACTATTATCAGTATTCATTGCATTTTCAACTAGTTTCATCCATTTTTCTTTATCTCTAAAAACCTTAATTGCATTTTTCAAACAGAAAAACATCTCATGAGCATTGTAATTTTTAAAACTAAATCCATTACCTTCTCCAGTAAATTGATTATAAGGTGTTACAGTATCTTTAAGTCCTCCAGTTTCTCTAACTACTGGCAAAGAACCATATCTCATAGCTAGCATTTGACCTATACCACAAGGTTCAAATAGTGATGGCATCAAGAATATATCGCTTGCAGCATAGATTTGTTGAGCCAACGATGCATTAAATGTGATTCTAGCTGATACTTTACCTGAAAAATTAGAATCGTAATAATTAAACATTGATTGATATTGATGTTCCCCAGTTCCTAAAATGACAATTTGTAAATCTTCCCTCATAAGCTCAGGCATCATATAGGCTATTAAATCAAATCCTTTTTGAGAAACTAGTCTTGAAACTATTCCTATTAATGGAATAGAAGAATCTTTTTTTAATCCTAATATATCTTGTAATCTCAATTTATTTTCCAATTTTTTCTCAATAGAATTTACATCGTAATTAACAAATATATCCTTATCTTTCTCAGGATTATTCAAGTCATAATCTATACCATTTAATATACCTTTTAATTTTCCTGATTCCTTTCTAAGCAAACCATCTAATTGTTCTCCATAAAAAGATGTTTGTATCTCATTTGCATAAGTAGGACTAACAGTTATAACTTTATCTGCAAAATTTATTCCAGCTTTCATAAAATTTATTGAACCATAATACTCTATATCTCCATTATCAAAATATTTTTCAGGTAAATCTAATATATCATCTAAGACATACTTATCAAATACACCTTGATATTGTAGATTATGTATAGTATACATAGTTTTTATATTTTTATACCCCTCAAGGGTTGCATATCTCTCTTTTAAAATTAATGGTAACATTCCTGTGTGCCAATCATTTATATGTATTACATCTGGATAAAAGTCAATTCTACTTATAGCTTCTAAGACAGCATCTGTAAAGAATGTATATCTTTCTGCATCATCTCCATATCCATAAATACTCTTTCTCTCATCTTCTCTTCTAAAATAAAATTCATTGTCTATAAAATAAAATTTAACACCATCTAGCTCCATTTCTAAAAGACCACAATATTGATTTCTCCATCCAACACGTACACTAAAAACAGCTATTTCTTTTAATTGATCTTTTAAATAACTTGGTATAGTTGAATATTTAGGCATTATTACCCTTACATCTACACCTTCTTTTTTTAATTCTTTAGGCAATGCATAAGATACATCTCCTAATCCTCCAGTTTTAGCAAAGGGCCAACACTCTGCTGTTACATAAAAAACTTTCACTAGCTATTCCCCCTTCTAAAAAATATTTTTATATATTCGTATTTTTTTCTACTACAATAGGATATTTTTCATCTCCTTTTAACTCTTTTCCTTTTGATACACTTGTATTTTTATCTAGTATTGCATTATATAGTTTTGCATTTGACTTTATTACACAATTTTGCATTACTATTGAGTTTTCTATAACTGTTCCTTTTTCAACATTAACTTTTCTAAATATAATACTATCTTTTACAGTACCTTCTATTAAGCAACCTGATGCTATAAAACTATTTTCTACCTTTGCACTATCTGTGTAAATTGTAGGTGACTCATTCTTTTCTTTAGTAAATATTTTTCTTTCAGAATACAATAATTCATCAGCCACTTCTATTTCTAATAAATCTTTACTCATTTGAAAATATGATTCAACAGAATTTACACATTTCAAATATCCTGTATACTCATAAGCTCCTATTTTCATATTTTCTGCTTCTTCAACAATAAATTCTTCTAGATAACAATAGTTTCCTTTATTTACAATATTATATATACATTCTACAAAATCTTCACGCTTCATAATATATATTTCCATACATATATTTGCTCTAGGGAATTTTCCTAAATTATTTCCGACATTTATTACTCTGTTATTACTATCTAAGTTTAAAGTTAGATTACCTTCAAAATCTTTATTTGCATTGTTTACATTTTTATATATCATAGTTATATCATTATGAGATTTTTTATGGTATTCCAAAGCCTGAGAATAATCTAAATTGCATAACATATAACTTGGAGCTATTAAAATATATTCTTCTTCACTTTTCTCTATATAATCAAGATTAGCCAGTATTGTGTATATATCTCCTTTTCTATGTGAGTAAGTATTTCTATACTTAGTATTTTCTGGGCTAAAAATTGATAAACCACCCTTTTTTCTACTTAAATCCCAATCTTTCCCGCTACCTATATGGTCTGTCAATGATCTATATTTTTCTTTTGCAAATATTCCAACTTTTGTAATTCCTGAATTTATCATATTAGATAGAGCGAAGTCTATTATTCTATATCTTCCAGCTATTGGTGTAGAAGCTATCGGTCTTCCATAATTAAGTTTATTTATTGCAGGGTCTCCTTTTTTGTTTAAATTTATTATACCTAAACATTCATTTCTCATCTTAAAGACCTCCTTCTATTAATACGCATCTAGGCTCTATATTTTCATATTCAGAAACTACATTTATCTCATTATTTACATTTTTTATCTGAACATTATCATTTATAGTTGCACATTCGCCTATCATAGCTTTTTCTATAGTTACATTTTCTCCTATTACAACATTTGGCATGATTACTGAATCAATTACTTTGCTTCCTTTTCCAACAACAACTCCATGTGATAATACAGAGTTTCCTACTTCTCCTAAAATTCTACAACCATCAGCTATCATTGATCTATGAACATTTGCACTTTTGCCTATATATTGAGGAGGCATTGCCATTGTATTTGTATATATCTTCCACTTAGAGTCTGATAAATCCAGTGTTTCTGGAGATTTAATTATATCCATATTTGCATCCCATAAACTTTGTATAGTTCCTACATCTCTCCAATACCCCTTAAATGGATATGCATACATTCCAACATTATCCTCTAACATTTTAGGTATTAAATTCTTTCCAAAATCATCATAATTTATATCTGGATTTTTTTCTGCTTCTTTAAAATAACTTCTCAACATTTTCCAATCAAATATGTATACTCCCATAGATGCCAAATTACTTTTAGGTTCGCCTGGCTTTTCTTCAAATTCATAGATACTTGAATCTTCATTTGTATTCATTATGCCAAATCTAGAAGCTTCATCCCAAGGTACTTCAATTACTGCAATCGTAGCTTTAGAACCTTTTTCTTTATGAAATTTTAACATTTTACTATAGTCCATCTTATATATATGGTCACCAGATAATATTAATACATATTCTGGATTATAGGTATCTACAAAGTCCATATTCTGGTATATAGCATGTGCTGTACCATTATACCAATTTCCCTCTTTTTCATTCATAAATGGTTGTAATACATATACTCCACCATTTATTCTGTCTAAATCCCAATGACTTCCCATGCCTATATGAGAATTTAATATCAATGGTCTATATTGAGTTAAAACACCTACAGTATCTATACCAGAATTTGAACAATTGCTTAAAACAAAGTCAATAATTCTGTACTTTCCTCCAAATGATACGGCTGGTTTTGCAATCCTCTTTGTAAAAACTCCAAGTCTTGAACCTTGCCCCCCTGCCAAAATCATAGCTAACATCTCTTTTTTCATTTAATGACACTCCCCTCATCTAGTAATTAATATTTATAATTGCATTTTTACCTTTATAAACTTTTAGTCAATAAATGTTGTGTATAAATTTTGCCCAAACGCTAATGTAATAAGAGTAAAATAATATAAACTATACAATTTCTATAATATATACCCCATAATTGTTTTATTGAAGTATACATTATTTTCCATCAGTGCTATAGTACTTATAATATTCAATTCCTAATTAGAAAATAATATAAACATTTATTTTATAGATATAAAAAATATTTTTTATAAATCAATTCATATCATACAAACATACTTAAATTTTTATGATTTTTTGATTTGATAATAATAGAACATAATATGACATGATTATCTAAAAATCTGTAAACAATTACTAGCTAATTTTATTTTTCTTATCATTTCCTTATTTATGATTCAATTAATGAATTTTAGTTTTATTGTTAGATATATTCATTACGTTTGATATTTTTATAACTATATATGTTATCAATGTAAATATTCAAATTAAAATTACTTTCTTTTCCTACATGTTTTATTTAATATTATATAACACTTTTTACATTAGTAAAGGGCAAATTGTATAAAAATTCTGTTAATTTATTTTTAAAATCCCGTTTTATAAATAAAAACAAAGAAGAAGACTTAAAAAACTATAAGTCTTCTTCTTTTCAATGTACATTCTATACTATATTTAATTAATTCGACATTTAATTTCCATTTCCTTCCTACGATAAAAAAACTCTTTTATTTTTTTAATGAATCATTTCCACTAAATGCATCTTTTACATCTAATATATCATTCTTATCATCACTCATGACTTCTTTTATCCCTTTGAATGTTCCTAGGAAATTAACTGCTTCTGAAGGTAAAACCAATTTTGTTGACTTACCTTCAGCCATTTTTTCAAGTGCTTCCATAGATTTTAATGCTAGGATATTATTATCAATGTCAGACTCTTTCATCGCTGAAAATACTAACTTCAAACCTTCTGCAGTGGCCATTTGAGTTCTTTTAATCATTTCAGCTTCACCTTGTGCTTTAGCAATAGCTGTTTGTCTTATAGCCTCAGCTTCACCTTCTGCTACTAATATAGCAGATTCTTTTTCTCCTTCTGCTACACGTACCATAGCTTCTTTTCTTGCTTCTGCTGTTAATATAGCAGATTGTTTTTCTCCTTCTGCTTGTAATATAGCAGCTGACTTATTACCTTCTGCTTGAAGTATTGCTTCTCTTCTTTCTCTTTCCGCTCTCATCTGCTTTTCCATCGCAACTTGGATATCATGAGGAGGCATTATGTTCTTTAACTCTACTCTATTTACTTTTATTCCCCATTTATCTGTTGCTTCATCAAGGATTGTTCTCATTTTTACATTTATTATATCTCTTGATGTTAGTGTTTCGTCTAAATCAAGTTCACCAATTATATTTCTTAAAGTTGTAGCTGTTAGATTTTCAATAGCAGCTATTGGATTTGCTATTTCAAACACATATCTAACTGGGTCTGTAACTTTATAATATACAACTGTATCAATCTGCATAGTTACATTGTCTTTAGTTATAACTGGCTGAGGTGGGAAATCTATTACGATTTCTCTCAAGTCAATCACATATGCCATTTTATCTAAAAATGGTATCAAGAAATGTACTCCTGTTTCAGCCACTTTTTGAAACTTACCAAGTCGCATTATTATACCTACTTTAGATTGTTTTATTACTCTTATACAGGTTAAACTTATTGCTACGACTACTATTATTAATACAATACTTAAAACAACTTTCATACCCATAAATATATCCTCCTTTATTTTATTGATTCGTCACACTAGTTGCAGAATTCACTTTTTTAACAACTAGTTTTACCCCTTCTATTTTTAATACTTCTACTGTAGAACCTTTATCAATCTTTTCATCATCTATAGAAATAGCAGTCCATGTTTCATGTTCAACTACAACTAAACCAGTTTGATTTGGAGAAATTTCCTCTGTAACAACACCTTTTTTAGATATCATTGCTTGTAAATTGGTATTAGATTTATAAGTTTTATCTTTTTTTACAATTTTCTTAGTAGCTACAACTAACATAGCTATAGAAATTACAGCAAATATTAAAACTTGTAAAAATATACTCTTTATAAAAGTACTTAAAAATATAAGTATTACTGCTCCTACACTAAACCATATTAGTGTTAAGCTTGGAGTCAACATTTCTGCTATTCCAAATAAGATTGCTACTATCAACCATATCAACTTCATACTATCTACCCTCTTTTCATATGAATTATAAAACCCTATATAAATCATATTCTTTACACAATATATTTGAATATGAATTTAAACAATAAACCAAAAACCAATAAAATAAGTCAATTTGAGATTAATTTAATAGTATTATATCAGCATACTTTGTTAAAGTTGTTACAAAGTAGTATCAAATATTAGTCATTAAATAATCAAAAACTTGTTCATTGTTAACGAAATGTTACTTATTAAATCTGTTGCATTTACTGTATACATACTTTTTCCTAACTTATCTCCTATATAACCATGTACATATGCTCCACTCACTGTAGCTTCAAGTATATCCATACCTTGACCTATAAAAGAAGTAATCATACCAAGTAAACAGTCTCCCATTCCACCAGTTGCCATACAACTATTTCCTGTAGGATTTATATATGTTTCTTTACCATCTGTTATGATAGTTTGATAACCTTTTAAAAGGACAACTACATTATATTTTTGAGCAAATTCTTTTGCCACATCTACTCTATGTTCTCTTATATACCCAATTGAGTCACCTGTCAACCTGGCCATTTCTCCCAGATGTGGAGTAATTACAAACTTATTTCTCCACTCTAAAAACTTATAGCATCTATCCTTCATAACATTTAATCCATCTGCATCCAATATTATTGGACAACTAGAGTTTTCTACTACTCTAAGTAATCTCTCAAAAGTTTTGTGATTATCTCCCATTCCTGGACCAAAACCAATTGCATTGCTAGAACTCAATAGTATATCAACTCTCTCTTCTTCAAAATTTACAGTCATTGCTTCAGTGAGTCTAATAGATACTTTTTCTTGCACATCTTTACTACTAATCAAAGTTACAAGACCACTTCCACTTTTAACAGCAGATTCAGTTGCTATGAAACTAGCCCCATAAAATCCTTTTGAACCTGCAACTATAGATACTTTTCCAAAATCACTTTTAAATCCATGTTTATCTCTTCTTCTAATATTATTTTTTACAAAACTCTCATCAGTTATGAATTCATCATTATGGTATTTTCTTGTAATGAAATCTGGAACACCTATTTTTTCTACAATTATATCTCCAATAAGTGAGCTTACATCATAATTTAAAAACCCTCTTTTATAAAATTCAAAACTAATTGTTTTATTTGCTTTGATACAAATTCCAAGTATACTACCTTTGTCGCTATCTATACCAGATGGTATATCTATAGAATATGTATTTTTGCTGTTATCATTTACTATATCAATTACTTTTTTAAAAATACCAGTGATTTCTCTCTTTAGTCCTGTTCCAAATATTGCATCTATTACGACATCACTTTTAGATACTGCTTCTTTAAATATTGTTAAATTTTTATTTTTAATTATACTCTGTTTTTCTGTTTTAATAATTTCATCCACTTTATTTTTATTTATATAGTCATTATATTCCTCACTTAAATCATTTTTATCAATATTTATAATATTAATCCCCATATTTAAAAGTATATTATAATTGATTTTAGAACATTCACTTATTTTCTTGATATTACCAATTAAAAAGACATTCACATTTTTCCCTTTTAGCTTTAAATGTCTTGCTATTCCAAGGCCATCTCCACCATTATTTCCAACACCACATACAATTGTATAATCATTATATATATCTATATCCATGTTTCTCATTGCAGATATTACTGCATTTTCCATCAATACAATCATTGGAATTCCCAATTCTTCTACGCATGCATTATCAACACTTCTACTCAAATTAGCTGTACCTATCAACACATATCATCACTCCTATAAAATTAAAGACTTCCTAAAATATTTAAATAAACACATATAAATATCTACTGAAGTCTTTTTAATCTCGTAAACAACTTAAATAAAACCATCAAAAACAAGATTTCTAAAAATAATTTAAAAAATAATAAAAATTCTGAATTAAAATAATCATTTAATTTATTATATCATATAATTTTGGTCATTATATTACTTCAAAACCTATTTTCATTAATTCTCTAAAAAGTTTATCTTTTGGCTCAATTTGTTTCTAAAATCCAAATGATTTTTAATTTTTATTTATAAATTAAAATTTAAGAAAACTCCCCAATCCTATACATAAAACTTTTTTTATTCGAACTCAATTTTCTGACAATTTAATAATTTTTCAAAATTTATTATTGACTTTTATTTTTTACTGTATTAAACTAATTACTATACAAAATATAAAAACAAAATTTTCAAAATTATTAAATTAAAAGGAGAGATAAATATGAAGACTTTATTAAACAAACAAGTACGATTTTTTAGTAGCCAATTTAGTTAGGGTTTGTAGCTAAGTTAAGACAAATTGTCATAACATAGATACAGACCCCTTAGGATTACCATTTTTAAGGATTGTATCTATGTTGGCTATAGTGATTGTTGTTAAGTTTTTATTTTATCATCATATATAGAGCCACATGGATTATACTGTGTGGCTTATTCGTGTTTTTGTCATACAGTTATATATACTGTGTGGCTTTTTTATATCCAAAATTAAATTAAAAAATTTATTTTAAAATATTTTCAAAGGAGTGTTTTATTTATGTCAGGTATTATATCTGTAATGACGCAAAGTTTAATTTTATCAATCATGGCACTGGGGGTTTATATAACTTACAAAATCTTAGATTTTCCCGATATGTCTGCTGATGGTAGCTACACAATGGGAGCTTCTATTGTAGCCTTTTCTCTTACTAATGGGATTTCTCCTGTAGTAGCAACTTTAATGGCTATTTTATGTGGTTGTATTGCTGGTCTTGTAACTGGTATACTTCACATTAAATTTAAAATATCTAACTTACTTTCTGGTATTTTAGTTATGGGAATGCTCTACTCTATCAACTTAAGAATAATGGGAAAATCAAATATCCCACTATTTAGTTTTAAACATTTATTCAATGGAGAAATATCTCCTATAG
>NZ_JAGWDA010000020.1:0-57078 GCF_020657875.1 Clostridioides sp. ZZV14-6150
TGTGTAACTATCTTCATTTGTTATTGTATAATTTATATCAAACCCCTTACTTTTAGAACCTAAAGAACTGTCTACACTTTGTAGATTTTTATAGTTTTAAAATTATGTACAATAAAACTATAAATTAAGAAAGAGGTGATTAAATGTCATATCCAGGTTTAAGAGTTCCATCGCTTTTTTTAGTAGAAAAACCATCTACTAAGACTACTATAAATGCTTGGAATTATGTAAAAGACTACCAAAATGATTCATATGGCTCGTATCGTATAACCAGTTGCTCATTAAATGATGGAAAGTCAACTATTTATGGAGAAAGGGCAGTTTATGATTTATATCCAGGTAATAGTTATAAACTTACTTATGGTTATTTCTTTACTCCAAATGGAGAAATAAATGGAATTAGAGATTCTGATACTTTCTATATACAGTGTCAATATAAGTCAACAACTCCAAGCATAAGTGGTGTAGACAGTTCTTTAGGTTCTAAAAGTAAGGGGTTTGATATAAATTATACAATAACAAATGAAGATAGTTACACATATACAGTAAGAGCATATCTAAATGATACTTTATTTGATACAAAACAAGCTGTAAAGGATACACAGTACACTATAAATGTGCCAGATTCACTAGTTTTTGCATTGCAATTAAATTCTAATAATAAGTTAAAAATAGAAGTAACCGGAGGCTATGGTATAAGTGCAATATATAGAAATTATACATTCATAAAATCTAATAATCCTCCTACTATAAGTGGCATAAACGAAGATATAGGAAATAAAAGCAGAGGATTTTCTTTAAAATATATAGTTAATGATTTAGATTATCAGGATACTGTAAATGTTACTATTAAATTAAACTCTATAATTTTAGAAAATATTACAAATATAGAAAAAAATAGAGAAAAAGAACTTATACTAACTGATGATTATATACTAGCACTTCCAATTGATTCTACTAATAATATAAGTATCATTGCTACTGACAATAATGGCATAAGTATAACAAGAACATACACATTTACTAGAACAAATAATCTGCCTACTATAAAATTAAATGAAATTAGCACTAATAAAGTTAAATACATTGTATCTGATTTAGATAGCAACTTAAATAAAATAGAAGTGTTTTTAGATAATGTATTAAAAGAAACTATAACCACAGATTTGTATTTAGAAAAAACATATAATTATACATTAAATGATAGTGCAATACACACAGTTAAAATTAAAGCTACAGATATGCATGGATTAAGCGAAAAGTTAATAAGTGTATCAAAAGAGATACAACCACCACAGGATGATTCTTCCTTACAAGAAATTGAAAGTACAGTATCTACAATGAAAAATACCTTTATAAATAGTAAAACACATATCATTAATAAACTAGTGTTAAAAAATATAAATGCTACATTAAATAATACGTTGATAGAAATGGGAGAGATGATAGGCACAGCATTCAGTTCAGCAGATGCTAGTGTGCAAGATTTGCAAAGTCAACTTACAGAGAAAAATAATACTATCACCCAGTTAAATGGTACTATAAGTAATTTGCAAGAAGAGGTAAATAGTCGATTAAAAATTTACACATTTTCAGGATATATTGAAACTGGTGATTCTAATAATTTTGGCGGATATGGTAATAGCAGAGGACATTGGTATTTTCCTTTACCTTTTAAACCTAAATTTTTTCTTGTTACTGGTGTTCCTGGTACTTTGCCAGGTAACAGTTATAAACCTGCTAAAGTTGAAGGTGCATATAATTCTTTAACAGAAATGAGATATGCATATATAAACAATTCAGACTCTAGTGTTTATTTTAGTTCTTTGGTTAGCGACCAAGCTATTAGCCTTGGTCAAAATATTTTCCATGCTTATATTTCTACTAAGACTATATATACTTATTATACTACTATTACTGTTTATGCTATTGGATAATATAAATATATAATTAATTATTCATTACATTTAAAAATATAAAGAATCTTTTACAATTAAACATTAAATAAAAGAGACTTAGTTTGAATCTAAGTCTTTTTTAATATAAAAGGAGGTTATTATGGAAGAGCTAGTAACACAATTAAGTAGCCTAGGAGCAATAGGCATATTATGTGCTCTACTATTTAAAAATACAATGCAAGAGAAAAAAGAGGATAGAGACATGTATAAAAAAACTGTAGAAAACTTTATTGAATTATCCACTCAACAACAGGAAATAAATAAAAATTTACTTATGGAAATGGGTGTAATGAAAACAGATGTAGAAGAAATAAAAGAAGATGTAACAGATATAAAGGTTATGCTACAAAAAGAAGGTGATAAATAATGAAAATAGCAATAGTACCAGGGCATACCCTAACAGGAAAAGGAACAGGAGCAGTTGGATATATAGATGAAGGAAAAGAAAATAGAATCCTAACTGATTTAATTGTTAAATGGTTAAAACGAGGAGGAGTAGCTGTATATACTGACAAAGTAGACAGTTCTAATGACTACTTGTCAGAACAATGCCAAATAGCCAACAAGCAAGATGTAGATTTAGCAGTGCAAGTTCATTTCAATGCAAATAGTACAACCCTAAACCCAATGGGTACAGAAACAATATATAAAACTAGTAATGGCAAAATGTATGCAGATAGAGTAAATGATAAATTAGCAACTGTATTTAAAAATAGAGGTGCAAAATCAGATGTAATAGGCCTCTATTGGCTTAGCCATACAAAAGCACCAGCAATATTAATAGAAGTATGCTTTGTAGACAGTAAAGCAGATACAGATTATTATATTAGGCATAAAGATATAGTTGCAAAATTAATAGCAGAGGGTATTCTAAATAAGAAAATAGATAGCGAAGAGGTAAATAAAATGTATAAACATACAATAGTTTATGATGGAGAAATTGATAAAATACCTGCAACTGTGGTTGGTTGGGGATATAATAATGGAAAAATATTAATATGTGATATAAAAGATTATATTCCAGGAAGAACAGAAAATTTATATGTTATAGGAGGAAAAGCATGTAATAAAATAATGAATATAACTAAAGAAAAATATACTATGATAGAGGGAAGCGATAGATTTGATACCCTTTATAAAGCACTGGAATTTATAAAGAAATTATAATGTCAAATTAATATAAAATGTATTCTATTAGCTATATTATACATTTTATATTAATGTAAATAATAACTTATTTTTAAGTTATTATTTACATTAATATATATTTTATAAACCAACTTATTTTTTAGGTCCTTTATTCTTATTTCTTTTATCATACTCTTTTGCTATCTTATCTATGTTTAATTCTTCTGGTAAGTGCTCTTTAGTTGCCCTTACATTAGCCCTAATAAACTCATTTATTACTTTATTTAATGTAGTCTTTTTAAGGTGTGCTATAGTCTTTAATACTTTCAAATCCTCATCATCGATATATAATGTAACTTGTCCCTTTTTAGTCTTTTTATTTTCTTTTAAATCTAATAAGTTTATCCCTGGAAGTTCTGTATGTTCATTAAATTTATTTTTAATTTCTTTATTGATTTCATTTTTATAGTCTTTTCTAGGTACAGATATTTCTTCCTCTTCTAATTCAAATTTACTCATTATAATACCCCCTTATTAGTAAGTTCTTCTATTAAATCATTTAATTCTTCTCTAACTTTATGAGCCTTTTTTATCTTTCTACAATAGTCATCTATACTTAACTTATTTAGCACGCAATTTTTTACTATAGTGCTTTCACTTATTTTTACATCTGATAAATCTTTTTTTATACTATCAAACCTATCTAAATAATCCATAAATATATCTCCAGAAGTTAACTTTCTTGAAGTAAAAGAATTTATTACAACTGCTCTTTTTGCCTCATTAGTTTCTCCCATATCTTCTAGATCTTCATTGTATTTTTGATAAAATAGTTCACAACCTCTTATACTTGCTATATCTTGAAATTCAAGAGGAGTAATAATACTATCTGAAATGAATAAGAAATTTCTAGCAATCAAATCATATGAAGGAGATAAATCTATTAATATATAATCATAATTTTTAAGAGTAGAAATATTTTTCTTAAACCACTTAAAAGCAACTTTCTCTCTACTAGTTTTTATAGTTAAATACTCTGATAAAACAGATAAAGATAAATCACTTGGTATTAAGTTTACATTTGGATAATCTTTTAATGGAGATTTTATTATTAATTCTTCTGCACTTATATCATCCTTAAATGCATCTAGAATTGTTTTTTTATTATGTACTATTTTATATATGAATTGTGTAAAGTTTGCTTGGGTATCTCCATCAAGTATAAGTATTTTTTTGTCTTTTTTTGATAAATTAAGAGCCATTAGATATGCTAATGTCGTTTTCCCAACCCCACCTTTTACATTAAATAAACTTACTATTTTCATTTTAATCCTCCTGTGAGTTCTATTGATATATGATATTATATCACACTTCCGCCTACATTCGGGTTTTTTGTAAAAAAATTATATAAAACTTATAAATAATTTATCATATAATTTATAAAACAATTTATTTATAAGTTTTACTCAATTACTCAAAGATAACACAAATATAAAAGGAATAGATATTATCTATTCCTTTTATATTTGTGTTATATGTAAAATTACCTGAAGTTTATTACTTTTTAAAAATATCAATTACAAGTATAAGTATTATTATTAATAATAGAAAATTAGCAGACTGAATTAATATAATTGGCCATTCAAGATATATTATTTATAGTCACCTCATCTTATGTATGCAATATTTTTTTAATATCTTTTTTCACTACTTACTATATTTTTGCTTTCAGAATTTGCTTTTATTGTAGAATGAACTCTGTAGTATCCTCTTCCTATAGTTTTTGATTTAGAAAGAGTACATGAACTATTTCCTGAAGCATTCCAAGTTTGAATTGTTGACCATGTTTTTCCATTGTCATTACTTTTCTGTAACCTAGCAATAATTGATGTACTTTTCACATTTGATGAACCTCTAATGGAACAGATTACTCTCGCTGTATTTCCTGAAATATTTAAAGTACAAGTACCAGACTTAATATAAGACATTTTTACCATAGTATCATCTATATAGTCTACAGCTGAATATTGCTCAATATTCTTGTCTTTATATTCATCGGCAAATATAGGCATTGCAATTGCTGATGAACATATTAAAGCGCACATACTACTTATAATCATTTTTTTCCAAACCATAAAATCACCCCTTCATTTGCTTTTTATTATTTTTTACTTAATATATAACGAATAAAGAAGTGATTTCTGGACACTTATATAAAATTTTTTATTAAATTTTTATCATAATTACAAAATAGATATTCATAGCTATAATAGTTATAAATACCTAGAATACTATATATTGTAACTATCCCCCAATAAACATATATAAACTTGTAATTATATTAATAAATCATAAATACCCAATTTAGATCAGGTTTTACTAATAAATAGGTTCTTTGAGTTTTAAATCATTTTTCTAATATAAAAGGCTTATTGCTTTGTCTTGTCTTAGTTATAATAGCTAAGATATATTTGTATTTGACTTACATTCCATTTTTTAAACTATAAAAACCACCTCTTTTTCTTATAAATTTTTATAACATCAAATATATAACGAATAAAGAGATGGTTTTTGGACACTTAAGAAATTATTTTATGCTTTTAGCCATTTTTAATAAAATATTTTTATATAATTCTAAATCCTTATTATTTTGATAATCTACATTTAACAGATATATAAAGTTGTTGTCATTCCAAAATACTTGTAAGAAAGTTTCTTTTTCTATATATTTTGCCTTATACCCATTTATAAATATATCTTTAACTTTTGCATTTTCTGTATCTAATATAATAGAATTCGTATCAATTTCAGTACTTGTATATTCTATTCTTATACCTTTTTCATTTTCATATGCAATCATAAAATTATCAACCCTATCTGCTTCTTTGAATCCTTCTGGGATGTATCCTGGTTCTTTAATCTTAAGGTTTTTGATTTCAATATTTTCCTTATTTGAAAATACAAAAGAAGTTAAATCTTCATATACTCTTATTACCAATTCATATAAACGTGTACGCAATGCCTCACTACTCATAGTAATAGTAAATAAACTAGCTAAAACTATTAAAAATACAATAGCTGTTCGTTTTGAATAAAAAATAATCTTATTTGTAAGACTACTTCTTTTTTGCTGCTTAATAAGTTTTTTCATCTTTCGTTCAAAACCTTTTGAAAAAACATGATTTAATTCATCATCTGAAGGAAGGCTGTCAAGAATAATTTTTGTCGCGATTGGGATACTTTCTTGAAGCATATCATCTGTAATATCAAAATCATCTTTTTTATTACTCAATATTTCCAACCTCCATTTCTTCTAATATTTCTTTTAATTTTTTCCTAGCACGTTGAATCCTCTTATATACATTCTCCTCCCCTAAATTTAATGCATTTGCTATTTCTTTATTTGAAAAACCATACTGGAACTTTAAAGAAAGTACTTGAAAGTAACTTTCATTAAGTTTTGCAAGTGCTATAGCTAAATTACTTTCACATACTTTATCTTCTATAGAAAAATTTATCGCCCTGTTTTTATACTCTTCTTCAATATCAGATACTTTTTCCCTTTTTCTTTTTCTGTAAAAGTCTATAGCAATCCTTTCTACTATTATAACGATAAAAGCCTTCGTTCTTGGACTATCTACTTCATCAATTTTATCTATATTTTTAATTATTCTTAGAAAAGCATTATGTACAGCATCTTCTGCTAAATGATCATCCTTTAATATTTTATTGGCCACATAAAACATTATCTGTCTATATTTTTCATATATCTTTTCAAACTTGATTTTATCTTCTTCAAACTCAAGCATTGATAAATAAATTAACATTTATAATTCCTCCAAAGTAAATATCTCGAATCAATATTTTAGAGTCTAATTATAACATATATGCATATATAATTCTATTTAAATAGAGTATTATTATACCTGTATTTAGAACTAATATTACATGTTTTAAATTATATATTAACTTATAAAATAATTTATTTTTTATATTACTTTATAAATTCTATTATTCTATAAAAAAATAGGTGTTTATTTTTTTATAGAATCTATAGATTGAATTTAAAGTAATGATATTATATAAATATAAATAATTTTATTTAAAGGAGAATCTATATGTTGGAAGTTATAAAAAATAGACGTTCAATAAGAACCTATATAGGTAAAAAAGTAGAAGAAAGCAAAGTAACTGAAATACTAAAATCAGCTATGCAAGCACCATCATCAAAAAACGCTCAACCATGGGAATTTATTGTAGTAGATGATAAATACCTCTTAAAAGAACTATCAGAGTCACAGCATAGAGCAAAGCATATAGAATTCGCACCACTATGTATAGTAGTACTTGGAAATAGAGATAGATTCTTGAAGCCTGGTAAATGGATGCAAGATTTAGGTGCTTGTACACAGAATTTATTGTTAGAAGCTACAAATCAAGGATTAGCTGCTTGTTGGATAGGTGTTTTTCCTAAAAATAAAGTAGTAAATAAGGTTAGACAAACTCTAGATTTACCAGCAAAATTAGTACCTTATGCCATAGTATCTATAGGATATAGCGAAGAAAAAAATGAATTTATAGATAGATTTGATAAAGATAAAATACATATAAATATATATAAAGATAGATAATATTTAGTAATATAAATGAAAATACATAGTAAAAAGGGGGCTTTTATGAAGAAAATACTTTCTATGATATTACCAAGCATGATAATACTTGCAATAACTCTATGGGGTCGGGCTGAAAAAAATATATTACTTGGATTATTTTTACTGTTTCCAATCATCTTTGTTATACAAGGGATAATGTATTCAGATTTCAAAAAGGAATTGCTTCTAGGATTCATTTTATCATCTATAGCATTTATAGTACCTGTAAATTTAATGTATAACATGGGAAATTGTATAGATTTATTAATAGTTTATAATATGTTGGGTATTGGAAGTTTCTTAGTTAAAAAGAAAATATCTTCTAGGCATAATTAATCCTTTTCAAATTGATTTTTGCTAATTTTAACAATAATCTTTCATGCATGAATTTCACTTTTATAGATTGTATTTTTTATCTTATCTATAAAATTAATTCTAATATAGTTCAGTTTTTAGTTGACTTCATACAAAAATAGAATATAACTTATATAATAAGTTATATTCTATTTTTATACTAATTTAAAAATAATTTTAATTATAAATCATTTTCAAATTTATAATATCTTTTTTCATCGCATCCAATTACTATTTTTTCTTTAAATTTATAGTTTCTTCATTTCCATTCCAAGATATAATTACTTTATAACTAGATTCTCTATTTGAATAAAGACCTGATCTTTGTATTTTTATTGTCTTTTCTCGGCCTGCTTCTAAAACTTCTCCATTTACAATTACAACTGCATCTTTACCATCTATAAACTCATATGAACAATCGAATTTTTGGTCAAATACTTTTTTACTATCTTTATATTTTATTTCTAATTCTGATCGTTCTTCAGTAGTCACAAACTTAGCTGTCCAATGTTCAGACTCTCCAATAAAAATATTTTCATCATCTGTTTTACTAAATATAAAAAATATAGAGATTGCAAAAACTATAAAAATACCTAAAAAAAGTTTTTTTACCATATCAATCCCTCCTTTAAATAATTACTTGTATTATATCATTAAAATGACTTATTTCTAATATTTTTCTTAATATTCTAAATATTTTCACTTTTTTATTTTATTACAATGAAGTCTATGATATAATTTAAAAAAGGGGTATTTTCCAATAAAAAAGTTATTTTAAACATATTATTAAAATTTTGAAGGTTGTTGATGATTATGAATAAAAAAAATATATTCAATGATATGTTTCTTATTATTTATCCAATTATAATATTAATATCTATGTTTTTTAACTCATTATTACATGAGCAGATAATAAGATTTAATATTAATAAACTTCAAGTTATGGTTTTTATATTAGTTTATTTTTTAATATTTGCATTATTTATATATAAGTTTTTTATAAAAAAAGAGAGTTTTCATATAATATCTTTGATTATAGGCATGTTTTTGATAATAATCATACAAATCCCACAAGTTTTATTAATGATTTCACATAATTTATTCAGTATTGTTTATGGTCAACTTCAATTAGAGATATTTATGTTTGGAACACTTTTAACTTTATATATAGTGATGATTATAATGTATTATAAAAAAAATCATAAAAAAATAAGAGGTTAATACCTCTTGTTTTTTGTTAGATACAAAAACGAACTCTATTACAATTTATATTATATTAAAGTTACAATTATTATAAGTAATCTTGATTTTTTTATGTGAATTTTAAAATTATGTAAAATTGTATCTTCTTATTAATTTTGTGATATAATAAAAGCAAGAAGAACTACAATCTATTTAGCAGTAAAGTGGAGTTCATAATTTTAAAATTAAAACTATTTTTTGCGGAATTTGATTTTTAAATCAAATTCCCAGCCACTCTTTCGCACAGAGTGGCTTTTTACTTTCGCAAATATTTTACTAATTAAGTAAAATATCCAACTAGCAATAATGCCAGCAATTACATTAAGTAAAAATTCATTCATACCAACACCTCCTTTCTTCTGGAGGCTATATCTTTCGTTCGTATGAACTCCACTCTATAGATTATATATTTTATTCTGCTAAAATTTATTATACCATAATTTGGTACCTAACTAACTTCATTTTAATAATGATTAATAAGTTATATATCAATTTTATTTTAATTTATTATATAATTTAATTAATAAATTAAAATATAACTTGTTTAAAAAGTTATTCTATCTTTTTCTTTTTCACATTTATCATAGACTACTTTGAATGCCTTGTATTTTTTCTCATCAGGTTTAATTATTCTTTCAAGAAAAGTAACAGGATTCATATCAAGTATTTGCATTTCTTCTAACTGTTCCTCGGTTAAACTCATTTCTATAAGTTCTACTTCAATTGCATTTTCTTTTGCTTTTAAGTAAGATATTTTATTTCTTAAAATCGAAGAAAATAATTCATAATTTGTTGCAACTATTTTAGAAGAGTTGTCCTTTTTTAAAGCAATTTCTTCTGCTTCTAATAATAGTTTATAATATTTTGGTTCACTAAAATTGTATTCTCCAAATTCTATCTTAAATAGATTTTTCAGTTTATCACTCAGAGAGATTTCTTCTGGTATAAAAAACTCTTTTTTATTTAAGTTTATATTTTTATTTTCAAGCCTTTTTTCAATAACATCTTCTTTATTTTCATATGATGTTTCTATATTTTCCTTTTTCTCTCTTATGGAAAATTCTATTGATTCAACACTTCTACCTTTTCTTATTGGTTTATATTCAACAAATATATCTGACTTCTCATTAATCTGTTCTGTACTCTTTTTTAATACATATTTATCAAGATCATAATATCTTTTGTATTTATCTTGTATTTCTAGAAGTTCTTTAAAGTAATCTAATTTAAAAACTATTCCTTGCCTTGTCCCACTCCATTGTTTTAATAACTCATAAATTCGCATAGCAAAAAAAGTTGTAAAAGAATAAATACTTGCAAAATCTAATTTAGTAAAATTTTCCTCTATTGCTTGTATGTATTTAAATATATGCTCGTCTATTATTAGAGTTATTTCGTTATAATCCAAATCCCCTTTTATAGCGTACCATTGAGTTCTTATAAACTGATCTCCTATAATTACACGAGGTTGATTGTTTTGGATTCCTTCAATTAGATTTTTAAACTCCTGTTTAGTTATATTCTTATCTACTATTCCACTATAGTCTTTGTATATAGTATCGAATTTGAAAGAGATCTCTCTTGAAGAATAATTCCTCTTTTGAATTATTTCAAAAAGCTTATAAACAAATTTCTGTTCAGAAGCAGAAAGAGTATATTTTCCTTGTATAAGATTATTGTGTTTTACAAGACTATTGTAGTCTTTAAATATTTCTTTTTTATCATATTTATTATAAATAACTCTTTTTACATTACCCATATATCTTAATACATGCCTCCTTCTTTAGTTTCTAATAAAACAATAATACATTTTTAGTTACAGCTATATATTAACCTATTTTTCACGAAAAATATATTATTTTTCGTTTTTATTTTCCCAAATGCTCGTTTCTTCATTTTTTGAAATAATTTATTTGAAATTAATTATTAAAAGTTTATCTTAAAATATACCAAAATATTGAAATTTAAAGGTTTTATAAGACTTTTTATTTTTTATATCTACAAAGATTTTATTTTTTATGCTTTTATCTCAAATTAATAAATTCCCAAACACTCGTCATTAAAAACTCCCAAATGCTCGTTGTTAAATTCCCAAACACTCGTCGTTAAATTCCCAAACACTCGTCGTTAAATTCCCAAATACTCGTCGTAAATTCCCAAACACTCGTCGTTAAACTCCCAAATACTCGTCGTAAATTCCCAAATACTCGTCGTTCGACCTCTGTACATAAGTAATTTCAATGCGTCCAAATCGCCTAAAATAATAAAATATAAAATAAATAAAATGTTTTTAAAATAGAATAGAATAGTAAAAGGGAAAACGTGAATACTTTTCTATTCTGTGCTGCTTATAAAAAATATAAATACCTTTCTTTTATAAATTATCAAGTTATATAAATAATATCTAAATTCTTATTACTTATAGAAACATTTTAGATAAAAGATGCATCTCTCGAATAAATTTAAAAGGGCTTTTTAAAGAGTTTAAAAACGTCTGTAACGTTTTTAAATAATAAATACAATAATTTACTTTATGATAAGGACAAACTACCTTAAAATGGCAATAAAATGCAATACATTATATATTGGATAATAATAGAGTTATATCTAATTAGACAACTCAATCTTGTTAATGAAAGGTTAATAATTTAAAAAAAGATGTGTTATTGAAAAATCATAAAATATATAACAATATCTTATCTAAGAGGAACTTAAAAAGGGAGGAAAAGTAATGGATGGTTTTTTTTGGGCATTAATTAAAACATATATAATTCAGATTATCTTGGTTATTTTAGTTTTTTTTATGGCTTTTATACAAAGTAAATTCAAGTTTAAAAATAAGTCTTTAAATTTTATAAAATAACTTATATATAAATTTATTTATAAAATTTAAAGATAATTTATTAATGTTAATAAGTTATTTTAATCTCTAATAAATTAAATATATAAAATAAATGCCCTTAAAATCTATTTATTCAGATTATAGGGCATTTATTTTATATAAAAAATGACTAAATTTAAAAACTAGTATACATAAATTTAGTTATTTTTTCTGAAAGTATTTTAGTAAGTTAATAGCTATAATTACAAATGCAAAACAAATATATACTTTAACTAAAGTTGTTAAAATCGGTTGTATGGAAATATTTTTTATTCCTACAAGCCAGATTAAAAGCAAAAGAATAATTGCCACTATATACATACATCCATTTACAATTTTTAATGTATTCTTTTTCATAAATATCATCTCCTATACCCTAATCTTATATATTTGATTTTAACTAAAATTTTACTATCTCAGACACAAAATTTATTTGATAAAAAAAGTTTAGGGCTATGTTCTATAATTTTTTTAGGACACTTAAAAGAGGGGTTTAAAAAGGCTGATTCCCATACAATATTGAGAATCAGCTTTTAACTGTTTCTTAAGTAACATATTTTTACAACCTTAATAAAAGTGCCATTTTTTTCTTTAAATAATGCTTATTACACAGTATATTGGTAAGTGTATGTTCCAAATCTTTGATTAGTACTTGATACAAAAGACCAATTATATTTATAATTTTGTTTTGATCCTGTTGTTGCACGATAAAGTGTTCTATGCAATGTTCCTCCAATAGCATTACTTGCTAATACACTTAAAGCACCTGAACCCATAGCTGCTATGACACCAGCTGCACCTAGAGTAGCTAGATATACTGCTATTGCACCAGCTACAACAGCAACTGTTGTTCCTTTTGACCAAGAAATTTTATTATGATAAGTGCCTTGAAGTTTCCAATTAAGTTTTGATAAAATATTAGAATTATCAAGTTGAGGATCATTTTCAGAAACTGTTTTAACTTCACCTAATTTTTCATTATCTAAATAAAAAGTTGAATTTTTCTCATTGTATGTCAATATGTTTGACACAGAATTAGTTGTGTCTGTAATTAAAATACTTCTTTGACCCTTACTATCATAATAATATTTGTATGTATAATTTATACCTTCAATATTTATATTTTCTGTTGCGTTTTGTGAATACAGATTACTTTCATTTTCACCAGCAAAAACTTTACTAGGAATTACTGTAACTATCATAGCAAGACAAAGAGATGTTGCAATACACTGTTTTATTACTTTGTGTTTATTAGAGATTGTAGTAATTGTTGATTTAAACATTTCATTAATTAAATTTAATATTTTATTCATTTGTTTTCCCTCCTGTATTATGTTTACATTTTAAATATAATCATCAAATTTTTTATTATTATCTGATTATGTTTTTTCCATTGCATTTATTATTGATAAAAGATGACTATTTCTTTTATTCTTCATGTAAATCCTCCTAACTATAAAAAATTTAAGGTTTTAAAATTAACCTTTACATATATTACAACGTACATAAAATAGATTTCTGGACAGAAATTTTAAAAAATTTATATTTTTAAAACTAAATGTTAAAAATATAGTTTTATAGTACTTAAGTATGATGTAAGTGATGATGAATATACATGTCTAATGATTTTATATGTTTTTCATTAAAAATTATGTGAGCGCGAAAGATGTCTAAATAAGTATTTATAAAATTTCCAATTTTATGCAAATAAGATATGATTTAAAAAGATAATTTAAATAAATGTTAATACAGACAATTAAAAAAAAATAATAAAGATTTTTAAATAATAAAGCTTAAAAAAGAATGGTATAAAAGCTAGGCAATTAAGGACAAGCATCTATTAAATATAACAAAATATATGGGACATACCTAATAAAATTTCTTTAATAGCATGATATTACAGTTTTAGACATTACATATATACTATAATATGATTGAGGTTATCATAAATTAATCAGAGGGGGATTCAAAATGTCAAAAATGATTCAATGTAAATCATGTTCAAAGGAAATAGCATCTAATGCTAAATCATGTCCTAACTGTGGGGCTAAAAACAAAAAACCATTCTACAAAAGAGGTTGGTTTATAGTTATAGTAGTATTTGTTTTATTATATGCTATTGGAACTAGCGGAAGTGGTGGAAATGATGATACTGCTAAAGGTAATGATGATGGAACAAATCAAACAGCTAGTGTAGATAAACCGGCTGAACCTAAAAAAGAAAAATATGAAATAGTTGGTGATATAACATCAGAAACTGATAGTATGGCAACATATATAAAAGGTGTTATCAAAAACAATAGCGGAGAAGATGTTTCGTATGCACAAGTAACATTTACTTTATTTGATAAAGATGGAAATCAATTAGGAACTGCAATGGATAATATAAGTGACCTTAAAAAAGATGGTACTTGGAAATTTAAAGCTATGGGAATGAATACAGATGGAGAAATTGCCTCTTATGAATTATCAGAGATAACTGGTTTCTAGAGGAATGAAAATATAATTAGAGTAAAAATGTTTTACATTTCTCTACTTAAGTAGAAATAATTAAAAGCTATGAACTATAGAAATCAAGATCTATTCTTCATAGCTTTTTATATAATAGAGGTATGAAGGCTTAATGTATAGTATTTTAAATCATATTATAATATTTTTATATTAGCTAAGTGTAAAACGAAGGAGTTTCAAACTACTCTAGTTTTTACCTGAAATATAAATTAAATAAAAAGGATATATAAAATTTATAAAATAACTTATATAATAAGTTTAATGAAAATGTAGACACAAGTTTAAAACTTTATGGCTTAAAACAGAGCAACATAAAACTCCTATATAATTTAGAAGATTATATAGGAGTTTTATATTCATTAAAAATAGAATAAATCTTCAAACTTTTTATCTAGAGCAATACACAAAATAAGTGCTAATTTTGCAGTCGGATTAAACTGACCTGTCTCTATTGAACTTATGGTATTTCTTGATACCCCAACTATTTCAGCTAATTGAGTTTGTGATAACTTTTTCTCTGCTCTTGCTGCTTTTAAGTGATTTTTTAAGATTAGTTCATCATTCATATATTTACCTCAATGATGCTGAAACAAAATTAATTAATGAAAGAATTGTTAAAATCGAAGAAGCAACAGCCAAAATTAAGTTCCCTTTATCACGTGTAAATTGGTATTTTACAGTATTTTCAGCAGCCCCAAATGTCCAAACTAAAGCAAATACTGCATCATTTTCTTGGCCAGTGAAAAAGCCAAATATTAAGATGAAAAAAGATACACCAGCGAAAATTGAATAACCTATTTTTCGCCATTTATTTTCAATATATTCGAGCCATTCATCATTATTTGATTGACGGCTTTTTTTTAGAATTTCATCTTTATCCATATAAAGCACCTCCGTTTTGAATGCAAAGTTTACTTGGTATCTTTATTATATCATGCCAAGTTTTGTTGTCAATAATTTTGAAAAGAAAACTTGGCAAAAATATGCTATAATGAATGTATAATATGTAATGTGCAACATTAAAAAATAGTTAAAATGGTTGAAAATACAGATTCTGATTTGGGATTTTATATTAACTAAGTGAAATGTAAATAAGATAATAATAGGAGTGATTTTCAATGCTGATAAATTATTACGATAGAGGTTATTTTAAACAAATATATATTACAAGTATTCTTGTAATAATATTTTCGATAATATGTGCATTCAAGGTAACTTTTTTATTCTTATTACTTGCAGGTTTTTATCTTGAACAAACATATAAATTTTTAATAAAGTATAAAAATAAACTTTATATTTCAATTACTGATGATGATATTTTAATTGATAACAGGTATATTTTCAGAGGTAAAAATACTAAAAATCATATCAACCTTAAAGATATAGTAAGTGTAAATAAACAAGATAATATTATCGAAATTTTTACTAACGAAAACTCTTATTGTATATATCTAAAAGCTTTAAGCATTGAAAGTGAAGAATATCTAATAAGTAGACTAAAATCATTTTTTTGATTGTATATATTTTATAAGTAGAAAACAGAGTAGTTAAAACTACTCTGTTTTTGCAATTAAAATTTAAAAATGCATTATAGCTAAAGTGTATATATACGTTATAAAATAACTTATAAATAAAATTATTGATAATGTTTTAAAAAGTTGTTTTCTATATCTAATTTAATTATCAAACTGAGATTCTTATTAGATAAATTATGTTATAATAAATGTATAAATATGCAGTGTTCGATATTTTGAAAATAAAAACTGTAATGCTTGTAAACACTGCGTTACAAGGTGTTTTTGGAAAATATCAAAAAGCACTACTTGTGGCTCACTGCAAATTTATATATTTTCTATATCTTAAAGTATTGAAAATGCTCAATTTATTTTGGCCTTTTATATTAACTAAGTGGTATGTAAAGAATTGTGATGGAGAACAACTTCAGAGTGTTATAAAAACTTTTATATTAACTAAGTGGTATGTAAAGAGGATATAATTTTTTATCATCAATAAATTCCTTTTATCGTTTTATATTAACTAAGTGGAAAACAGAGTGGTTTTAAACTACTCTGTTTTTATATAAAGTAAAAATAGAAATATAAATTAAGAAAGAAGTGTACATATAATTTATAAAATAAATTAAATAATAACTTTTATAAAATGTATATATAAATTTAAATAATTTTGGTTCTCTATACTCAGTTTATTTAATAAACGAAAATTTTTATTAGATAAATTATGTTATAATAAATATATAAATATGCAGTGTGCAATATTTTAAAAATAAACACTGTAATGCTTGTAAATACTGAGTTACAAGGCGCTTTTGGAAAATATCAAAAAACACTACCTTGCGCTCACTGCAAATTTTAATATTTTCTATATCTTAAAGTATTGAAAATGCCCAATTTATTTCGGAGTTTTATATTAACTAAGTGGTATGTAAATAGTTCATCACGTAATATTTTCAAAGTGGTTTTTTCTGTTTTATATTAACTAAGTGGCAAGCAGAGTAATTTTTAATTGCTCTGTTTTTTATTTACAAATTTAAGATAATAATTTTATATGGTAAAAATTGGAAGTTGATTATTGTTAAAATGGGTACTATACTTGTAGTATAAAAGAGATATATATCGAAATAATACATACAAAACTATGTACATAAAATACTTTTAAAATAATAACAATTTGATTTTAAACTTATTTTATGACATGACATAAATCAAAAAAATATGAATTATATTAGTTTAAATATTGAAGAAAGGAGTAGTCTGTTATTTTTCAGAAATAGCGAAGTTTTAGAGGAATAAATCAGAATATTTTGAAAATAAGGGGGGATAATATGAAAAATATAAAAGAGGAAGTTAAAAAACTTGAAAAAATTTTAAAAGAAAATCCTAAACTGTTTGGGTACATAGAAGGTAGGCTAGATGAAAAAATAGAGTTTATAGGAAAAATTATAAGAAAAGAGACATAAGCTCTTTTCTTATAATTTTTCATTTTGAATTTTTAAATAAGCATTATCAATTATTTTTTCTATTGCTTCCCTATCTTCCTCTTGTAGTGCAAGCATCTTTCTTAGCATTACTTTTATTTCTTCACTTGTTTCTAAATCTTCTGTAAGATCTATAAACATATTTCCCTTGCCTTCTAGGAGCCATTTTTCATTTACATCAAATTCTCTACAAATATCATTTATAGTTCTTTGCGTAATTTTCCTATGTCCCGTTTCATATGAAGAGATTTGAGAAAGTGATAATCCTAATCTTTTACCAAAATTCTTTTGTGTTAACTTCTTGGCTATTCTTATATCTTTTAATCTTTGTTGTATTTCTTCATTTCCTAAATTTTGTTCTTTCATGAAATCACCTCCCTGCCAGTACAATTATAGCATATAAAATTACGCAAAGCAACGATTGAAAGACACCAAACTACGCAATACAAAATTAAGGCGCAAAGCGTGTTGACAAACTATGCAATGCGTATTAAAATAAAAATATAGAAAGGGGGGCATTGGTATGAATCAAGAAAGAATGAAAGAATTATTTTTAAAGCTTGAATGTATACAAGAAGTAGAGCCTCGAGAATTTGGATATATAAATGGAAGAATTGATGCAGGCTTTGAAATTCTCAAAAAGGAAATAGCAAAAATATCTAAAACTAAAAGTTTAAATGATGAAAAGGGGGCATAAAATTTGAATTTTAAAAAATGTAAAATAGGCGAATCAATACAACTAAAATCTAAGAGATTTAATTTTGAAAAAGATTGTATAGTAACATCTATTATAGGTAATGAAATAAATTTAACTTATTACGATAATGAATGTAAAGAAATAGTAAATAAAGTATTGACATTAGAAGATATAAAATATAACGATTATGAACTTGTATCATTACACTGAAAAATTTTTATTAGAAGTGAGGAGATGAAATGGAGCTTTTGAAAGATGCAAGAAAGAAAGAATGGTTTTGGCTGGAGAATGCATTAGTTGATAGGGAGGATCTAAGTGTTTACGAAAAAATGATTTATATAATATTAGCTAGATATTCCAACGAAGAAAGTTTTTGTTTTCCTAGCCACAAAACTATTTCTAAAAAATGCGGATGCAGTGAAAGTCAAGTTAAGAAAGTTATAAAAAACTTAGAAGATAAACAACTTATAAAAAAAGAAAATAGGAGTAAATTAAATTCAAAGGAAAAAGATAGCAATATCTATTTCGTATTAACTTCAAAAGAATGCAAGTTACGTGGTAACCCACCCCTAGGTCATGATGTGACCTACCCTAGGTCACGTGGTAACCCACCCCTGGGTCATGATGTGACTAGTAAAAAGACTTATATTAAAAAGACTTATATAAAAAGTAATATATATAGTCCTACAGAGCAAGAAGAAAAGGGAAATGATAAAGAGATACATAAAAGAATTATTGATTACTTAAATAAAAAAGCAGATAAATCTTTTAAGAGTACAACCAAAAAAACTATATCCTTAATTAACTCGAGACTCACAGAAGGATTCGTTGAAGAAGATTTTTACAAAGTAATAGATAACAAAGTGCATGCATGGTTAGAAGATGCTAAAATGAGCGTCTATTTACGTCCTGAGACGTTATTTGGCAACAAGTTTGAATCTTACTTAAATGAGCAAACTAAAATGGATAAAAATGGAAATGAGAAGGTTAAAAGAGATAAAGAAGTGAGTAAAAATAGATTTGCTAATTTTGAACAGACATTTACTCAATATAGTAATAAAGAGTTAGATGAAATTATTAAGAAGAGTCAAAAAGTAAAGTTTGAAAAATAAGTGTAGAAAATAGGAAATTTTATAAAGTAATAAATTTGAACAAAATTCAATATTGAAGAATATAAAAATTCAATATTGAAAAAAATCATTTTTCAATATTGAAAATCGGATTTTGAAAAAGTATTGAATTTCAATACTAAAAAAAGTCTAAAAATATAGTATTTGCAAGGCTTATATAAATTAATTTCCTAACAGTGTACACACAGATTTAGATATGCTAGCAAAAAAACTTAAAAGTAGTGCAAGGATAAAAAGGCTATATAAATTTATAAAAAGTTTTAAAAGTGTTATTAAATTATAGCCAAAGTTTATTAATTAATTTCCTCGTAGAAAAAATAACTTTTAATAGAAAGAGGTACAAAAATGAAATTAGAAAATATGTCAAAAGAACAAAAAATAGCTATCATTCCTGTAGATGAGGCGATAGAAAAAACTAAAGAATATGAAAAAGATATAAACAAATACTTAAGAGAAATAAAAAACTGTAAAGAAATAAAAGTAAAAATTATAAGAAAAAACGGAAGCAAAATAGATGTTACATTTGTAAATAAATATATGAAACAGTGGTTGGATGAAGAAATTGAGATTTTAATTAATGTCATGAAAAATGAGGTTGTTCAGTTAAAAAAAGAATTGCTTAAAATGAGAGAAGCAGGTGAGAAAAATGAACAGAATTAGTATCACACAAGCGCTAGCAAAGTTTGATAGTTTGCTAGATAAATACGATAATTTTCCTGATTATGTGTATACGCTTGAGTATAGAAGTAAATTTTATGAGTGGATAAAACATCTTGAAAGAAAAAATGAACTAAAAAAATTCAGGATAGTTAATGCTGTAATCTTTGAACTGAATGGAGAAGAAGCACCGTTTTGGAATTAAAAATACATTGATAAAGGAGAGTATATGTTATTTAATATTGTAATTTTAATATTATGCTTTGATGCAGTTTTCAGCATTAGAAACAACATTAGATTAAGAAAAAGTATTAAGTTAATAGAGCAAGATATAAAAGAGATTGATAACTTTAAAAACAGTTTATACAAAAGTACTAATTCATCATTAGATATTGCAGTCAAAATAAATAGAGCTTTTAATGATGCAATTAAAACAGTAGAAAAGACTAAAGAAATAGAAAGTGAATGTCAAAAGATATATGAGCAATTAAAAAAAGATATACAAAAAGGGGTATAGTTCATGAAGAAAATATCACATATGAACATATTAGAAAAAACAGAATTCATTAATAAAATAGCATCAGAAATAAAATCTGAATGTACATCAATGAGTAGATATGATTCATTGTTGAAAGCAACAGAAGTTGTAAAAGAAATGGAAAAAAGAGAAGAATATATATCTTAAAGAGGAGAATTGAAAAATGGTTAATAGAGAAAAAGAATACATAGTAAAATTCAGAACAAAAGGTACTAAGGTTAGAGGTAAACAGTGTGAAATAGCATTTTCAACTATGGATAATGCAGAACATTTTTATGAGCATCTTTTAGACTTGAAAGAGAATTATGATATTGAGATTTCAACTAGAATAGTAACTGATAATAGAATCATTAGAATAACTAGAAAAACAGTTTAGGGGGAAATCTCTTGAAAAAAGTAAAAGTAATTGGTGGTAGGGAAAATGAATGTCCAGTATGCGGTGGAAGTGTATTTAAACTTAAAACAACCATAGGAATAGTTTGGCAATGCAAAGACTGTGGTTGTATGTATCAAGACTTTGAATGTAAGAAAAATTAAAGGAGGAATTTAAGATGGAAGAAAATATGAAAAGCCTTATTGAACATAGTGAAAATATAAAGAATTTGAAGGAAAGCATGGAAAGTACAATAGATGAGTTAATTAATCTAAATGTTGGTAGTAGTGGAATTGATGTATATAGAAAAATTATGCAAGAAGAAATACATAAAGAAACTATAAATGTATGTAAAGATAGTAAAGAAATAATTATTATCAAGAAAAGAGAAGAAGAACAAATGCTAAAGGATATAGAAAAAAATGAAAGTAAAATTGAAGATTTTTTAAGAAAATAGGCTTTGGTAATAAGTAAAATTCAAAAAAGAAAGAGGAGCATTACTTCACGCTCCCATTTGTCAAAACTCTAAAACTGTCATCACAAAATCATTATAACATAAATGGGAGTGTGAAGTAACATTGGCCAATAAAAAAGATACTTTATTCAGTAGTGCTGAAGGTAAATTATATAGTTATAAAAAAGCAAAAGCAGAAATAGAGAAAATATGTATTGATATAGAAATAATAAAGAATGACTATAGAGGATGCAGTGGTATTGAGGTTAGAGAGAAATCAAGTAGAATATATAACACTAAAAGTATAGTTGAGATAGAAGTTGAAGAGAAAGAAAGGAAAATGTTATTAAAAGAAAAAGAGAAAAGACATAAGGAATTGTTAGTTGAAAAAATAGATAATGCAATGAAAATATTAAGTGAAGAAGAAAAGAAAATAGTCCAATATAAGTATTTTTCAAATAATAGGACATCTTGGGAATATGTTGGTAGAATGATTGGATTTTCAACAAGTAAGTGTAAACAGATGAGAATAGAGATTATAGAAAAGATAAAAAATCTTCTTTAAGAATTAATAAAATGCCATAAGAAAATCGTTGAAAAAATATGATTTTCTTATGCATAATTTATAATTTATGTGTCAAGAGGTTTGAACTTGTTTTATCTTGTATCAGTTAATACCTAACTCTTATACAATATGAATTTTTTTAAAATTATGTCTAATTTAGTGTATAAATAACTAAATTAGATACATAATAATTGTGTAAAGAATTCCAATTTAGTATTTCTCAAAAATAAAAAAATATTACTGGAAATTTTAATTTCCAGTAATATAAATTATAAAAAATCTTATTTACACAAATCTATAGACATTCTAAATAAAATTATTTACTTATGATATTCATAAACTAATATTTCTCTATTATCAGGAGTTACAGCATATATCTTCATTGGTTGATATGTTAATATTTTTGCCAAATCTGTATCATAAGTTTTAAAGTTCACATAGTTAGTTTTAGGCTGATTTTTATCTCCTCCATAATTACGAAGTTCTTTATCTCTAGTACCAATATCTTTATATACTCCATTTTCAAGAGTTGCATATACATGATATTTATTAATATAATTAAGTACATCTTTATTAGTATCAGTAAGCTTGAAATAGTATCCATTATAATAAGATTGTCCAGTACTCGTATTCCACTCAAAATCTGCATAATATGTTTTATGTGCGTCTATTATTTCTTGATCAGTTGGAACTTTAACTTCTTGTTCTTTAAGTATTTCAGGTGTACTATTTAATTCTGTAATAGATAAATTATCTAAGAATGTTGTGCCACTACCATTTAATGTTATTTCTACATCAGAAGAATCTTTTCCAGTTGTTTCAAATTCATAACTAAATTTTGTGTAATTTTTTTCTGGTACTAAATAATCTGTCTTTTGTTCCTTCGCTTTTACATTTACACTTATTGAATTAGAGGCTGAAGGGTCTTTTGAGTATCCACTAAAAACATAACGTTTATAAGGCTTTAATTTAGACATAGGTATTGTAATCTTTGTTTGTCCATTTAATTTATTAGCTGCACCTTGTAAACCATCTTGATTTGTATTATTAACATTACTCCATGCACTAGGATAAGTATTATAACCATCAAAATCATTAAAATATGAAGGTGTCTTTATAAGTATATTCATGCCTCTTTCAAGTTTAATATTGTATATTTTTTTATCATCTAGAGTTTTTAATCTCTCTTTAATTGTGTCAGCTGTATAATCATCAAATACAAGTTCAATACAGCTTTCATCTATTGGTGTTCCTTTAAAATACAATAAGCCATCTTTTTTAGTAGCACCAAAAGCTTTTTCAATTGCCTCTCCAATTGTTAATTGTGGAGTTTTATCTTCGGGGTCATATGAATCTTTAGCAGCCACACGTCTTTCATAAGTTCCATCTCCTGTATCTAGTATAAGAGATGCAGAAATACTATCAACTTGACTTATATAATCTGACCAGTTGTTTCCTTCTGTTACAATTTGTCCATGACTATTCTTTGTACCAAAATTTCCACTAACTTGTGTTGTTTCCAATTTAATATTTTTCCCAGCATCTAATTTTTTCATCTGTTCATAATTTAATGGTATTAATTTAGAACTAAATTGATCCATTGTATTAAGTGCTAGAGGAGATACACCTTTTTTAGGATAAGTATCTCCAGGAGATAAGTTATTACCAATTTGATTTTCTTGTGCTTTAATAGTTGATAATGTATCTCCATCCAATACTAAGTTTGTTGTTGGTGTAACTTTATACATAGGTGCAGTACCTGTATTATAATATCTAACATTTGCATTTATATACGCTGACTCACTTTTACTTATTTGTAATCCAGTATTCCAAGATTCACCATTACTATCCTGTACAGCAGTTGAATTGTCTGTTGTATGAGAATAATTTGCTGTTACACTACCTGTAAATCCATTTTGATATCCAGCAGTGACAGACATACCAACTGTATTTGCATCAGTTTTACTGTTTGTAGTAGATCTAGAAACTGATTTTCCTTGATCTGTAGAAACATGATCATTTGTAGATAATATTAATTTTTCCATACCTACACCTACAATTGGATATGCCGCAACTAATGGGTCTCTTGCTTCTTTACTTATAGCTCTATCAAATGTACCAGAGGCTTTTTCATAATCTGTATATGGGTCTCCAGCAGTATTTGGTTCCAAATAGTTTGAGACATATTTTTTATATCCTTGCTCTGCAAAACTGTCTTCCCATTTTACTGCAATTAAATCTTTAATAGTATATCCATTTCTCTCATATGCATCTGGTATATTATCGTTATCTGTATCTAAGTCCTCATCTTCCCAATCAGACATTAGATTTGGGTCAAAGAAATTATTATTTGGGATAAATGGATCATTTTTTTCTATTTTAGAGTAATCTCTCAAGAATAAATTTTCTTCTGGTATAACTACTTTGTTACCATTTGATTCCCAATAAAGTTTAGGTGATGATAAGTTGTCTATTGAACCTAAATTTTTATCTTGTAATTCTATTCTAACTTTGTATTCTTGACCTTTTTTCATGTTGACTTTAAGTTTACTTGCCACATCACCTTTTGCATTTACTTGCATTAACACATCATCTCTGTTAGTTGATAATGTATATTCACCATCTTCTGAAGGAATTATTCTTCCTAACCAACGTACAGATTTTACATCTGATTTGTCTTTATCCAAAAGCTTGTCTACTTTCTTTTCTTCAAACTTTAAATTACCATTTTTTATTGGAGCCATTAATTCTAGGTCTTTAAAGTGCTCATCTGCGAAATAATACCCCATTAGTCCATTACTTGGAACCATATCTTCACTTGCTATTTTTCTTTTTTGAGTTGTATGATTATTTGTAGTAGTCTGTGCATATACAGGATATGCCAAAGCCTGACTAACTATAGCTGTAAGTGTTAAAAAACTTAATAATTTTTTATTTCTCATTTGTATTTTCAATATTTTTCCCCCTCTAATTTAATATTAAAATAATTTTTTATATAAATGAATTAAAGTATTACTGTCCCATCAATTATTATTTTTGTTCTAGTTCCTTCTTTAAGGGTACTAACATTATCAATTCTATATTTAGATCCCTTATTTAAAATAAATTCATATTCACTCGGAAAACCACCACCAGTTAGGCCTGATACATAAGCACCTTCAACACCTTTAGGTAATTTTAAACGTATTATAATTAATCTAGAAGTAAACATAAGTTCATTTTTACTACTTATACTAGTACTAATAAAATTTTCATATTTTTGAATTTTTCCTGACCATTTATCTTTAAATGCTTCAACATTTTCAGTTTTACTGAAATCACTTTCTGGAGAACCAATTGTCATACCAAATTCAGCAACACCTACTCTTCGATATACTGTTAAATTAGTTGGCAAAGGATAGCGTTTCATTATATTGTCAAGTATTTCAATTTTAGCATCTAGCTCTGGATTAGGGTTATTTACTGGTCCATTTGCTATTAAATAAGGATTAATTGATTGATATCCTCTACTCATATAATCATTTAATGTAGCTTTATCAGTATCACTTAAACTCTTGCCTAATTCTGAATAAGCATTCATACCCCATTCATTACCTTCGAATCCTCTATCTTTAAAATCAAGACTATTTACTAAAGATGCTTCAACTTTTATATATTGTTTTCCACTTATAACTACACGAACTGTTTTATCAACTTTTATACTATAACCTTGTTCTATTAGAGTGCTTACGGATTCACCATTTTGATATGGTAATATTCCAGTACCTTTAGGCAATTTTAGATGTACAAACAATGGTGTAGGTTTATTATCTGATTTATCTGGTTCAGATAGAGAAATATCTTTAAATCCATCTTGTGAAAATAATCTATCTTGAACTGTAGTTTTAAATTCATTAAATTTTTCTAAACTTATTTCATTCTGTGAATTTCCTCTGAGCTCTCCCTTAAAAGCAAATTTATCAGTAGATTCAAAATAGTAAACATACATAGGTTTATCTATCTTATTTTTAGATATTGCACTTTTAAGATCTTCATATTTTTTTTCTAATGGATTATTTGATATCGCGTCAGCTGTAAAATAATTTCTTTCTTTAGAATATTTACTTATCTCTACTGGATCTTTTTTATATTCTGAAAGAGCTTCTTTTTCTGGTTTTGCAAGTGCTTTTTCTACTCTTTCAGCTTCAGACCTTTCCCATTCTTTAGCCTTTTCTTTATCTTTAAGAAAATCTTCTGGTCTTTCTATTCCTGCTTTATAACTATTAGTACTTATTTTCTGTTTAGAATATCCAGATAAATTTTCAGCATAAGTTCCTTCGCTAAATAAGATGCTTGTTAAAATAAGACATAATACCAAGACTCTAGAAATATAATTTCTAATCTTTTTCATTTAAAATACCTCCCTCACATTACTTTAAATATTTAGTAATTTAATTATACAATCTAAATACAAAAATATTAGCTAGATTTCAAAATCAATATTTTTTTATTCTTTAAATGGTTTATACAATATAAAAAACAATTTAAGATATAAAAAAAAGAATTTTTATGTTTTAAAAATAAGTGTTTAGGAAATATAATAACAGTTTGTGTAAAATAACATATTATTAAAAACTATAAAAAAGATGTAAAATAGTGCATTATTTTACATCTTTTTTATAGTTTTTAAACTAATATTTTTTTATTTTAAACTCTTTTTTTACAACTTGTAAGGTTTTATCAGATATAGGACATTTATCTCCATTACTCATTTTTACATATTTTTCTTTTACATTCATAGAAAGTATATGTTCTTTATTGATTATAAAGGATTTATGTATACGAAATAGGCGTTGGTCTAAATCTACTATAGATTTTAAGCTTCTGTATAATTCTATTTCATGTTCTCTAGTTACCAATTTTATTTTATGAGGTATAGTACATGTTTCAAAGTAAATTATATTACTAAATGGAATTCTCAAAAGTTCAAAATCTTTATATACATTAAAAAAATTTTCTTGATAATCTATTTTTCTAAGATATCTTTTGTGTGTAATTTGAATACAATCTTTCATTCTTTTTTCAATAATATCTGTGTCGTATTTTGATATAAAATCCATAACTTCCAACTTATAATCGAAAATACTGAGGGCTATTTCTACATGATTTGAAAAAAATACAATAGGACTTATATAATCAATTTCTCTAATTTTATATGCTAACCATAATCCGTCACATATTTTATTATTAAAAGTATATTTAAAATTAATTCCAATTAAAAAAAGCCTTACTTTATTTTTCAAAGTGATATCTTTAAGTAATGAATCTGCATTATGATATAATTTCACAAAATCATTGTCAAATCTCTCTTTAATTAATATGTTGTTTATTTTATTGCATAATTCCATTGCAAAACTAGCATCATTATCAAACAATAATATATCCATTTTGACTCCTCCTCCATATAGTAAAAATGAAAATTACAAGTAATAAAGAAAAAAATTATTATACTTATATAATATAACTTTGAACATACTACATCAATAAAATATTTTACTTTTATAAAATATTTTACTTTTATAAAATATATTTTAAATATTTATTTTTAAATTTTTGAATTATTTATTAAGATTTATTATGTTTAAAGCTAAAATTAATTTGATAATTATAAAATTAACAATCAAAAATAGTGTAAAAACTAATACTTTTTGTTAATATTAATAGATAAAGATAATCTAAGGTGGTGATTAAACTGACAATAGAAGAATACAAAAACAAATACTCTACTGGAAATAAAATTGTACTTCCTCTAAATAGTTTTGATAACAAAGAACTATACTATCATGAAACTGAGAATATATTAAATTTAATAAATGAAACAAATAAATTAACATCAAGTAAGATATTTAAAGTAATAGAAGATAAAAATGACTTGGCACTGGAGTCTTATTATTCTAGTGTAATAGAAGGTGCTTTTTCAACTAGAAAGATTGCAAAATCTATAATTAGAGGAAAGATGAAACCTAGTAATAAAAGTGAGTATATGATTTATAATAATCATAGAGCCTTAGAATATGGATTAGATAACCTAGATAAATTGTATAGTCATAAATTCATATATGACTTACATCATATATTGGGTGAAAACTGCTTAGATTCAGAAGAGTACGAGTATAGAGCTGAAAAAGTATATGTATGTGATTCAAAAGGTAAGATTATACATACAGGGCTTGATTCTTTGAAGATATATGACTTTATGGGTAAATTAATAGAGTTTATGGAAAATAGCAAAGTCAGTGACTTAATTAAGAGTGCTATAATTCATTTCTACTTTGTATATGTTCATCCTTTTAGTGATGGTAATGGAAGAACATCTAGAGCCTTATCATATCTATATTTGATTGATAAAGGATATGATACTTTTAAAGAGTTTTCAATATCATATATGATATCTAAAAACAGAACTAAGTATTATAAGGCTATACTTGATGTAGAGAATAAGGGATATAATTTAACTGTATTTATAGAGTTCATGTTAAAGTCCATAATACAATCTATAAATGAAATGAGAGACATGCATGATAGGAAGTCTTTAGAGAGTGTGTTGAAAGAAGAGTTATTTGAAAATGATATAACTCTATCAGCAACAGAAGAACATATATTAAAATATATCTGTAGTAAAGATAACTATTCTATGACATTAGAGAACTATATTAAAAAGAATAAAAGTAGGTACTTAAAGGCTGGAATAAAGGAAATCGAATTAGTTGACCAGTTAATGGAAGTGTTTAATAATCTTGAAGAGATAGAGATTTTATCTAGAGAAAAGGATGTATATAAAGTTAATGATAAGTACTTGAAGATGCTTGATATAGACTAATTTAGATAATCTAGAGAGGGAATATATGAATAATAAGAAAAAGGCATTTTTGATTTCTGGAGCTATAAATGTAATTTTATTAATCATTGTTTTTGCATTGTTTAGTTATAATATTATAGAAAATAGTACAAGAAATATGATAATAACTGTGATTCTAATTTTTATTTTTGAAATTATAAAAATAAAAATTCTAGAGAAATATTATAACCTATAAACAAGAAATATCTTTCCTAAGAGCATATTGTAAAGTATGCTCTTAATTTAGTTATATAGATTTAAATGTAAATAATGTCTTTTTTGTAGACGATTTATGTACGATTTATGACCGATTTGTGTACGATTTGTGTCTTTTAATCATGATAATATTATATTATGAAAAAATATATTAAATAAAAAATGGCTTGGAATTTATATTCTAAGTCTTTTTTTATACAAAAATTCAATTATTAGATTAGGAGGTAGTAGTATGTTGAAAGTTTTGCAAGAGAAAAATATAAGGATGATATGGTCAAAAGATGGTAGTGAGGTTTGGTTTAATGCAAATGATGTAGGAGATGAATTAGGTATAGCAAATATTCGTGATACATTAAGAAATATAGATAGAGAATATAAAAAGAAATTTAATGAGTCTACTGTCGGAGATTCCGACACTAGAAATTTTAAAAGTAAATTGCCAAACTTTGGTACTATCTTCATTACAGAAGAAGCAGTATATAATATGTCATTTAGAAGTAATAAACCAGAGGCAAAACTATTTACAAAGTGGGTTTCTAAAACTCTTAAACAAATTAGAATACATGGTTATTACATTGCTACAGAAAAAGACCAAGAATGGATAAACATAAGAACAGAAGGCAAAAAAGTAAGAAAAGACTTCACAGATGAAATACAAGAGTTTGTTTATTATGCTATTAGTCAAGGTAGTAATAAGCCTCAAATGTATTATAAACATTTTACTGAACTTGTAAGAAAAAAACTAGGAATCCCAAAAGATGTAAAAAGAGATGAATTAAATCAAAGTGAATTGTTTGATATACAAGCACTGGAAAGAGTTATATCTATGAAGTTACCTAAGTTAATAGATAAAGATATGAACTATAAAGAGATATATAGGAAAATTAAAGAATTAATAGATATAATTTAATGCTATCTAAATAGATGGTATTTTTTTATGCAATAAAACAAGTATTTTTAAAAGAGGTGTTTGAAATTAAACGAGATATAACAGATGAAATTTTAAGTGCTGCATATATACCAGACAATCTAAAGTATTATGACAATGTAATGAGAGAAACTCCTGGTATGTATGGAAGGGAATGTTCTTTAGATTTTATAAAGAAAAAACAAGAAAAACTTCTGAAACTAAAAAAGAAGATTAAAAGTAACTATCATTCTAAGATTGATAAATTAGATTTGTATTTAAAAGTTTTAGAAGAAAGTATAATTGATGAATCTGATCATGTTGAATTAGTTACGTTTAAGTTATATTTACAGTTAGAAAATGTAGTGAAAGTAACTAGAACTGTAAATGACTTAGGATTTAGAATAAAGACCAGTACTTATTCTAAAGAGAGAAGATACACTACAAATGATATAACCTCTATAATTACAGATTCTTTTGCTAATGTAGATGAAGATTTAAAAATGTTAGTTCAAGAGAGACAAAGAAAAAATTACTATGGGAATAAGGAGTGTTTTTAATGAATGGAAGCACATAAAGGACAAAAAGTTAATCCTATAAAAGATATTGAAGATGTCTTTAGGCTTTTAAATTTTTTAGAGGAATGGAATGAAAGAAATTACTTGTTAGCTCTATTTGGAATGTGTACTGGACTTAGAATAGGGGATATATTAGCACTTAAAGTTGCAGATGTAACAGATGTAAAATTAGATAAAAAAGGGAAGAAGATAAGAGTATCTAAGGATTGGATTAGAGTTATAGAGGAAAAAAGGGATTATGATAGAGAAGTTTTCTTATCTGATGTAATAAAGAGTGCTATAGAAAACTATACTCAAGATAAACCTGGAGAGGAGTTCTTATTTAAAAGTGGTAAGAGAAAGAAGTTTAATAGACCTATTCAAACAAGGCAAGCAGGAAGAATAATAAAAGGAGCAGCAAAAAAGGTAGGAATAAAAGAAAATGTTGCAACACACTCTTTAAGAAAGACATTTGCAAGACATATTTATGATGAAGAAGAAAATAAGACTTATGCTTTAGAACTTATAAGAAAAATATTAGGTCATAAGACTATAGAAATGACAAGGAAATATATTGGAATAGATAAAGAAGAAGAAGTTAAAGCGATAACTAAATTTACTAATAAATTGAAGAAGAGGAAAAGAGTTTAGAAATATCCTATATTATATCTAATATTTAGGATGTTACGTTTTTCAACAATAGGACATTATATAAATTTAAATAGCCTTAATGATAGAATTTGCAAAGAACAGGATAGTTTTATTAATAAGTCTGAAAAACACTATTAAAGGACATTTATACGAGGAATTTAAGATAATGTATAAACATAAAAAATGAAGCAAAGGAGTGATTGTTTGAATGACAAAGATGTTGAAATAGTTAATGATAGCTATAAGAGGTTAAGAGAATTATCAGAAGATGAGTCTAATGCAGTATATCTATTGATTTCAGGGCTGACAGTAACAGAGGTTGCTAAAGCAATTGGTGTTACTAGGCAAACTATTTATAACTGGATGAACAGAGAGCATATTAGGAAAGAAATTGACAGACGTAAACAAGAGCTAACAAACCAAGGAAACTTATTGATATTAAAGGATTTAGAAACTTATATCAATAACATCAAGGAATTAGCTAGTGATAAGAGTGATAAGAGGGTTATGCTAGCAGCTAATCAGTATCTTATAAATCGTATCTATGGTACTCCTACAAATACAATTATACAAGCAGAAGATGATAGTGGTGGTATGGGTATGGATACAACAGAAATAGAAGCAGCCATAGCTAAGATAAGAATAAGAACAAAAAAGTAATACTTAATACTCATTAATTTTAATTAAAAAAACTACCATTTTATAGATATTTGATGTAAAAATAAAGCATGGTGTAAATTTACATTGTAAAATATCTATTTTGATGTAAAAATAAAATTAAAAACGTAATTAATTTACAAAAAGAAGGATAAGTCTTTGACTCTAATTTTACATTTATGCTATAATATTATTTATAGAGTAAACATAGGTGGAGGGATCAAAGATGGTAGTAGGTTATATGAGAGTTTCAACAGCAGAACAAAATGAAGATAGACAATTAGTTACAATGAAAAAGCATAATGTAGAAAAAAAATATCAGGAGAAAATAAGTGCCAAAGATACTAAAAGATCACAACTAAATGCAATGTTAGATTTTGTAAGAGAAGGAGATACAATAATTGTACATGATTTTAGTAGACTTGCTAGAAGTACTAAAGACCTATTAGAAATAGTTGAGCTCTTAGAAAAGAAACATGTAAAGTTAATTAGTGATAAAGAAAATTTAGATACAAGTACACCTACAGGAAAACTTATGCTTACAATGCTTGGTGCAATATATGAATTTGAGAGAACAAACATGCTAGAAAGACAAAGAGAAGGTATTGCTATAGCTAAAGAACAGGGTAAATACAAAGGACGTAAAGAAGTTAAGATAGAGAACTTTGGTAGTTATTATGATAGATATAAAACTAGAGAACTTAATAAGACTCAATTGGCTAAAGAATTGGGAGTAAGTAGACCAACATTAGATAGATTAATAAAGAGCCATGAGAGTAACTAAGAAGAGCAATATATATGCTTAAGTTAATTTTAGTGGGGCAAATTCATAGAATTATGCCCTTTAATTATGTCTGAAATAATTATAAATAACTGTTTTTAAGTATAGGGGGGTATCCTTCTATTTTGAAAAAAGTATTTTTTATGGAAAATGAGTTCTGGAAATTTTCTAGCAAAATTTAAAAACCAGAGATACATCTTGAAGAAGGTGATTTTATTATAGAGAAAATTATATTGTTCATTTTATTAATTATATTATTAACTGAACCTAACAAGAAAATAGAAGAGATAAAAGGATGTAAATACGAGTGGATAATTTAGAAAGAAATATACAACTTATATTTAGTTATCTAGCAAAGACTTTTATAAGAAATGGAGTAGCAATAAAAGATGCTGAAAATGAAACAAATGTACTTATAAAGTCTAATGCAAATAATCTTTTTGGTGTTAATGGTCTTGCCTATCAACTTGGGAAAATAAATTTAGAATTTTTCTGTATGTATTTTATGCAAGATACCTATCTACCAAAGGAAGATAATGCTGCTGCACCTATAGCTAAAGTTCATCATGAGTTATGGGAAGATATACAAGAATCTATAATTGGAGATGGATTACAACAATTAGGAAGAATTTATCCAAGAGGTACAGGTAAAAGTGCATTTGGAGATTTGGCAACAACTGTATGGTCACACTGTTATAAACATAAAATGTACACATTAATTTGTTCAGATATAGGTTCTACAGCAGAAAAATTTGTAAAAGATATAAAGAATGCTTTACTTGAAAATGAGTATATCAAAAAAGCATTTGGAGTACTTTTAAATGATAATGATAGAAAATATATTTGCAATAGTACTCAATTAGAATTAACTAATAAAACCTTTATTGAAGCAATATCATCTTCATCACCAATGAGAGGAAGAAAATACAATAATAATCGTCCTGATCTTATCATACTTGATGACTATCAGTCAGAGGAAAATGTTAGAACAGAAGATGCTAGAGAAAAAAAGTTTAAAAGATTTTCTGATGATGTAAAATATGCTGCACAAAAACCAGTTATAAGAAACGGTAAAACTATAAAAAGAGGAACAACTTTTATAGCATTAGGAACTTTGCAACATAAAGAATGTTTCTATAGTAGGCTAAAGAATTTACCAACATGGAAGTTTAAATGTGAAAAAGGAGTTTTAGTTGATAATGTAGATGAATTATTTAATTCTGGTTTATGGCTAAAATTCAAAGAGTTGTTATTTGATTTCAAAAACACAAATCATCTTGAAGATGCTAAAGAATTTTACTGGGAAAATGAAAAAGAAATGAAATTTCCTATATTATGGCCAAGTTTTTGGGACTGTTTAGATATGGCTTTAAGTTATTATGAAAATCCAACCTCTTTTAAACAGGAAGTACAAAATGATGTAAATTCAATAGGTGAAAAATGGTTTAAAACAGTCAGAACTGAATCTAGAGAATGTATTGAAACACATAACTTCAAAAAGACAATGCTATTATGTGACCCAGCATCTGCTGGTGGATCTAAACATGACTATAGTGCTTTTCTTGTTGGGAGTGAGTCAGGTAATGGTTTACTATATGGGAGATTAGCAGAACTAGCTAAAATAAATGCTAGAACTGACTTTGATAAGTATATAGGACACATGATTTATTTATTAAAAATATATCCAGATATAACACATGTTTATATAGAGAAAAACACATTTAATGGTGCAGATGCTAATCAATTAGAACTTAAAATAAAAAATGATGATGTCCTTTACTACAGAAATATAGAAATCACTAATGAGCATCAGAAGAAAAACAAGGATGATAAAATCTCTACTTTAATTCCAGTTTTAAACAAAGGTCAAATGATTTTTGCAGAAGAAGATAAGGCATTTATACAGCAAATCCTTGATTTTACAGGACAAAAGTACTCTCTACATGATGATGCACCAGATATATCAGCAGAATTTATAAATAGGATTTTTAATATTAAAGTAAATGAAAGTATTACACTATTAGATAGAAGAAATTTAGGTCTTTGATTGTATGGAGGTGATGCATTAAGTGGAAATAGATTTAAGTTTATTAAGAGAAATATATGAGGACTGGAGTTTAAAAAAGCAAGAATACAACACTATGTATAAGTATTATAAAGGTGAAACAGATGCTATTAGTAACTATAAAATGGTTACCAAGAGATCTAATAATAAGATAAACACTAATTTCTTAAAAAAGTTTATTAATGAAGAAGTTGCTTATTCTCTCGCAAATAAAATCACCTATATAAGTAGATTGGGTGATGAGAAGATTATAAATGATTTAGAATACTATACTTGCCATTGGAGTAAAAAGCATGATTCAGATTTATTGAGATATACACTATTATTTGGATTTTGTTATGAACTTTACTATGTAAAAAACAATGAAATGAAAGTAAGAATAATAAAACCAACAGATGGCTGTCATTATGAAAATGAAGATGGAGAGATTATCTATTTCTTTAGAGAATTTAAAAAAGATTTTAAAGATGATATTTATATAGATATATATGATAAAGAATACATCTATCATTTTGATTCAAACTTTAAAGAGATAGAAAAACCCACAGTAAACAATATATTTGATGGTAATGTTCCAATATCAATTTGCAAAAGAAGTGAAGAACTAGGAAAAAATACAATATTTAATGATATAAAAGGGTTACAGGATGCTTATGAAACTAATTTAAGTGATATAAGTAATGAAATTAGTGATTTCAGAAATGCTTATCTAACTTTTTCTGGCTGCAATATTCGAGAAGAAGATTTACCAAGAATGAAGGAACTTGGAATACTTCAAGTTAATGGAGAAGGTAAAATAGAGTGGCTTATTAAAGATATGAATGATACATTTGTTCAAAATACATTATCTTCAATAAAAGAAAATATGTATGAAATTACATCCCATATAAATCATAATGAGAAAATGCAAAGTAATACATCAAGCCTAGCAGTTATAGCAAGATTAATAAGTACTGAATGGATTTGTAGTCAAAATAATGATAGTATTGCAGATACTTTATCTAATAGACACAAACTATTATGTATTTGGCTTAATAAGAAATATGGTTTTAGGTATGATTACAAAGATATTAAAGCTAAATTTACACCTAAAATACCACGTGATGATTTAGTTGTAGCAAATATAGTAAGTCAACTTGGAGATAAATTATCTACTGAAACAGGGCTATCTCAATTAAGTTTTATTGATAATCCTCATGCTGAAATGGAAAAAGCAAAAAAAGAGCAGGAAATAGTTTCAGAAGGAGAGATTTTATTAGATGAATCAGAAAGCGATAACTAAATTGACTGAAGATATATATAAATCTGCTGAAAATAGGACAAAACCATTTTATAAGTATCAAAGAGAAAACAGAGATAAACTTCTATTAGAGATAGCAAAGATATTGCTAACACATGATATTATCAATGAATATTTAAACATTAATAATAAAGATAAGAAAAATCTAAGGTCAAAACTTAATAAAATTATAAATGAGTATTCTAACAATTATGATGATGAAGTCAAGAATATAGAAACTATTTTATCTGATTTATCTAAGAAGAAATATTCAAATTTGATAATTTTATTAGGAGTAATACTGAAAGTAAAAGATATGAACAATAAAGTTATAAATAAGATAGTGAATAATAAGGTTGATGGAAAACATTGGAGTGACAGACTTTGGAAGAATAAAAAAGGTATAGAAGAGTCTTTAAAAAAAGAAATAAAGAGTTTTCTAAATGGAAAAACTTCTGTAAATAAGATAGAAAAAGCAATAAGAGATAAGTATTCAACTGGAGCAAGTCAGACAAGGCGATTAGTAGAATATGAAGTATCTAGGTGCCAAAGTGAAGTAAATGAGTATTTTTTCAAAACACAAGGTATTATAAAAGTAATGTATTGTGCTGATTTAGATTCTCGTACATGTAATGATTGTAGTATTTATAATGGATTAACCTTCTATGTAAATGAACCAAGACCCTCATTACCACAACATTGTTTTTGTAGATGTGAATATATACCTGTTATCTAACACATATTGATTTGATATGTGTATTTACTATGTACAAATTTATAAAAAGGAGAAAAATATGCAAAAAAGAGAAATGATAGAACTATTACAAAATATAGAAGACGAATCAGAGATAGATTCTTTATTAGAAAATTTAGACTTGTTTAAGTCAAAAGAACCCAAAAGTCCTACGATAGATGAATTTAAATCCTTAATTTTAAGTGATTCAAACTTTAAGTCTTTTATGGATAAAGAAAACAGTAAATATTATAGTGAAAAGTTAGAGCATTTCAAGAAAAATGATATGCAAACACTTATAAATGCTGAAGTTCTAAAAAGAACTTCTACAAATGAAACAGAGGAACAAAAAGCAATAAGGGAACTAAATGAAAAATTGGATAGATTAGAAAAAGAAAAAAGACACACAGAAATGATTTCTAAATATAAGGATATTTTAGTTGAAAAGAAAATACCTACAAACTTAATTGAATATCTACTATCTGATGATGATGAAAAAACAAATGCAAATATAGATATCTTTGAAAACTCAATGAAAAAATATATTCAATCTAGAGTAGATGAAAGGATTAAAGATGGTTCATATACGCCACCTGGAAAAGAAGGAGATAATGAACTATCAGAGGTTAGAAAGCAGATAAAACAAGGTTTAAATAGTTTCTAAAAAAAGAGGAGGATGATTTTATAAATGGCTAATGTATTACAATATGTAACGCTTTTTCAACAAGAATTGGATTCACAAATAGTGGTAGGTTCAACTACTGGATGGATGGAAAGAAACTCTGGTCAAGTTATATATGATGGAGGTAGAGAAGTAAAGATTCCTAAAGTGTCTATGGATGGTTTAGGGGATTATGATAGATCTAAAGGATACGCTCCAGGAGCAATAACACTTGAGTATGAAACTAGAAGAATGGAAATGGATAGAAGTAGAGAGTTTATGCTTGATTCAATGGATGTAAATGAAACAAACTTCGTTGTAAATGCCTCTTCTGTAATGGGATTATTTCAAAAGCAACATGTTATACCAGAAATAGATGCATATAGATACTCAAAGATATTTTCAGAAGTTTCTAAGGTTGATGAACGTGTAAAATATTCTTATGAAGTATCTGCTGCGAGTATTTTAAGTGAATTAAAATATCAGATAGCATCAATTCAAGATTCAACTGGTGATATACCTCTTATTATTAGTATGTCTAGTATAGTGGCAAGTATCTTAGAACAGTCTACTCAACTTGATGATATTGAATTTGGTGATGGAGATATAAAAAGAATTGTAAAATCTATAGATAATGTACCTATAATAAAAGTTCCATCAAAAAGAATGAAAACAGAATATATATTCATGGATGGGAAAACATCTGGTCAGACAGCAGGAGGTTTTAAGGAAGGGCCAAAAGCACTAGATATAAACTGGTTAATAACTCCATCATCTGCTCCAATTGCAATATCTAAGACAGATAAACCAAGAATATTCACTCCAGATCAAAATCAATCAGCTGATGCCTATAAAATAGATTATAGAAAGTATCATGATTTATGGCTATTAGATGAACCAATAAAACTTTGTAGAGCATGTGTAAAACAAGCAAAGGCTACTCAAGAGTAGAGGTGAAATAAATGTTTGTATTAAAAAAAGATAACGTTATTAGACTTGCTAATAATGAATATGAAAGTAATAATTTAGCATCAAAGGGATTTAAAATATATTTAGAAGAAGTGACTAAAGAGAATATTGATAAAAAAGAGGAAAAAATCGAAAAAGTTAAATTAATCTCTAATGATTTGTTTAATCTATCTAAACCAGAACTTATGGAAATTGCTAAAGGTAAAAATATAAAGGGATATTCAACTAAAACTAAAGAAGAATTAATCCAATTACTAGATGAGTACAATGCTTGATAGTATTAAGTTAATTTTAGGAATAGAAAATGATAGATATGATAAATTAATAATCCTTTATATAAATAAAATAAGTGAAATGGTTTTAGAATATTGTTCTAGACAGGAATTAAGTATAGCACTAGAAGGGTTTGTGGAAGAAAAAGTAATATCAATATTATCTTCAAGATTTGAGGAACTTAAGAAAAACAGTGGACTTGATAATCTAGAAAAAAACTTAAAAGCTATAACTAGAGGTGATACAAAAATAGAATATAATACTTTAACATTGCAAACTGCTGAAAATAGCATAAGTTCATCATCTTTTTTAACTGATGCTGATAAAAAATTTCTAAGTCCATTTTGTGTTGTTAATATGTACTAAGGGGTGATTAAGTGACAGAGGCAGATATATTAGAAATGACCTATCTTGATAAAATGACTATCATCAGAAAGTCAAAAGGTTGGAATCAAGAAACATGTTCTAATGATTTTAGTAATATTATTATAGCTGAGAATATCCCATGTGCAATTTCAAGAAAAGAAGAAGCCATTGTAAGTGGCGATATTGGAGTTATAGTCATAAATAGAAAGTTATTTTGTAGACCAGAAGTAGATATAAAAACAGGCGACACTATAAATGCAACTTATAGTCATGGAGAAGAAGCTATATTTAAGGTTTCTAGGGCAAATATATATCCAAGCCATATGGAAATACCTATTACAGAAGCGGAGAGAATATAATGGGAATAGATAATTTAGGAGTTTTTGAAGCATTAGCCTTAGATTTAAAGTTAAATGCATCAAATTTTAATAGAAAAATCAAGAAGTTTACAAAAGAAACTGGGCAAGAACTAGCAGAAAATATAAGAGATGAAACACCTGTGAGAACTGAAAAGTTAAAAAATGGATGGGAAGAAAATCAGCCTGAATATGATACTTATATTGTTGAAGATAAGGTTGAATATGCTACTTTAGTAAATGATGGCCATTCAACTAAAAATGGTGGCATTGTCCCTGGTTCTTTTATGGTTGAAAAGGGAATTGAAAAAACAAAAGAAAATATGACAAGCGCAAAAGCAAATTTATTTGATTGGTAGGTGATTGGTTGCTTACAAACAGAGATATTATAATAGCAGTTAATGAAAGAATAGAAAATGAGTTTAGAGATACAGATATTTTTATTAATGAGGATAATATACAAGGCTTTGAGGAGGCTTGTTTTTTTGTGCAACTTTTACCTGTTTCTAATAATATTGCAAATAAAGTTTTAGATACTAAAAAGATATTCATAGATATTGAATATTATCAAAGAGCTAGAAAAAATAAACTAAATCTATATGACATACAAAGTAGATTAGAAAAAATATTTAATAGAAATATAAAGGTTAAAGATAGAGGTCTAAATATAGAAAATATATCTCCTTCAATATCAAAAGATTCTGTAGGTTATAAATTAACTTTCCTAATTACTGTATCTTATTTTGAAGAGATTTACTTTAGTAAAGAAACATATGAAACTATGGAAAGTGTAGATTTAAAGATAGGAAGTGATTAAATGGGTTTACCAGAAATTAATATATCCTTTATTCAAGCTGGAAAAACTTTTGTTAAACGTTCTGGTGGTATTGTAGCACTTATTTTAAAAGATACAAAGAATACAGGATTGATTGAAATACAGGAAATAGAAGATATTCCAAATGGCTATTCTGCTGACAATTTAAACTATATAAAGATGGCAATGAGAGGAAATATATATCCTCCAAATAAAATATTAGTTTACACATTAGATGTAGATGAATTAATAGATGATGCTCTAGACTTTCTTGAAACTTGTGAGTTTAATTACCTTTGTATGCCAGAGGAAACAGAGCAAGAGTTGCCTAAAATTAAGGCCTGGATTAATAAGATGAGAGAAGATAATAAAATAAAGGTTAAGGCTATAACTGCAAATAATGTAGCAGATTATGAAGGTATAATAAACTTTACAACAACTGATATTGAAATTAATGGTAAGAAATATACTTCGAATGAATTTCTACCAAGGTTAGCAGGTTTTATCTCAGGAACTCCATCAACTCAGTCTATAACATATGCAAATATACCAGAAATAACTAACATACCAAAACTAACAAGGGTTGAAGCAAATACAAAAATAAATAATGGAGAGTTAATTTTAATAAAAGAAAGTGGCTCTATAGTTGTTGCTAGAGGGGTAACATCCTTTACAACAACCACAGATTCAAAAGGTGACATATTTAAAAAAATTAAATTAGTAGATACATTAGACCAAATTCATAATGATCTTAAAAAGATAATTGTAAAAAACTATATAGGAAAAGTCCCAAATACCTATGATAATAAGTGCTTACTTATAGTCGCAATACAATTATATCTTCAAGAATTAGAAAAAGATGGTCTCATTGATCCAGGTTCAACAGTAGAAATAAATTTAGATGCACAAAGAGAATGGTTAAAAAAACAAAATATAGATACATTTAATATGGAAGAACAACAAATAAAGGAGTATAACACAGATACTCTCGTTTTTTTAAAAGCAAAGATTAAATTAATAGATGCTATGGAAGATGTCTATTTAGACATATCTATGTAGTTTGGAGGTTATAATTTGAGAGCTAGAATGGAGACAAATAGAATAATATCTGGTACATTTGGGGAATGTTGGATTGATAACAGACAACTAACATCTGTAAAAGGACTAGAGGCGAAAATTGAAATAGAAAAAGAAGAAGTAAAAATTTGTGGTCAGGTAATGGTTGGACAAAAATTTATGGGAGCCTCTGGTAAAGGTTCAATAACATTATTTAAACTAAGTTCTTTATTTGGAGAATATATCGAAAGTATGCTAAATGAAGGAAAAGCATTTAGATTTACTATAATAAGCAAGTTACAAGATCCAGATTCATATGGAGCTGAAAGAATTGCACTTTATGGATGTATGTTTGATGATTTAACTTTAGCTGATTGGGAAGCAGGAAAAATGGGAGAAATAGAGGTTCCATTTACATTTGAAGGTTTTAAATACTTAGATAAAATCAAGGAAAAATAGGAGGAAATTTATTATATGAACACAGTTGAAAAATTATTAAAAATGGATGCAGGTAAATTAAAAATGCCATCTAGTATATATGAATTGTATTGTAAAAAGTTAGATGACACTTTAGAAATTGAATGTAATGCCATTGATCCAGAACGTTTTGATGAGATAAGAGTTAATTCAATGGATGTTGATAGTGGCAATTTAGAGAGTATTAATGTTTACGAACTTAAGGTGAACACAATACTTGAATCATGCCCAATGTTTAGAAATATGGAAGTTGTAGAAAAGTTCGGACTGGTAACTCCTAAAGACCTTATAAAAAAGTTACTATTAGCTGGAGAGATTGATAATTTATATGAAGAAGTTAATAAGGTAAATGGTATAGATGCAGAGGGCGATAGAAAAAGACAGAAGGAAAAAGATAAAGAAATAAAAAACTAATTAAAACGGATGGAAAAGTCAACTTAATGTACTTATTATTTAAGTATAAAGGGATAATGCCATCCGTTTCTTTTCACATGCTTAAAGGTGAAACAAAGATTGTTAGTGTTTTTATGGACCAAGAGTTGGATGAAAGAAAAGAAGAAATAAAATTTGGTGCTGGGAGGTTGTTTTAATCTATGAGTTCTAGTACAAAAGTTTTACAGGCAGTAATAAAAATGAGAGATGAAGCAAGTTCAACTTTAAGAAGAGTGACGGCTAATACTAGGGCTTTGCATGATTCATCCTCTCAAGCATCAAGAGCATTAAATAATGTCCAGAACAATTTAAAAAGTGTTGGTACAAGTGCATTAAAAGCAGGAGGACTTATAACTGCTGGAGTTGGTGGGGCATTTGCTGCTGCAACAAAAGTTGGAACAGAATTTGAAAGTGCCATGTCTCAAGTTAAGGCTACATTTGGAAATTCCTTAAAGCCAGGTGATTTTGAAGCTATGTCAAAGGCTGCTAGAGATGCTGGGAAAGCTACAACTAAAACTGCTGCTGATTCTGCCAATGCACTTCAATATATGGGACTTGCTGGATGGGATGTTCAAAAATCAATGCATGCCTTAATGCCAGTACTTAACTTATCAGAAGCAGCATCTATGGACCTTGGTTTAGCATCTGATTTAGTAACTGATAGTATGAGTTCTATGTGTTTAGAAGTTGATAAAGTAAGTAAAAGTGGCAAAGTACTAGCTGGCGCTGGATTAAGTGAGTACTTAGATAAGGTTGCAAATGCATCTACTAAATCAAATACAAACATACAACAGTTAATGGAAGCATTTAATGTTGCAGGAGGTACATTTAGTAACTTAAAAGTTCCATTATCTGAAGCAACTGCTATTATGGGAATACTTGCAAATAGAGGAGTTAAAGGTACAGATGCAGGCCATGCTTTAAACTCAATCATGATAAACCTTACAACAGGTGCAGGCCAAGCAGGTAAGGCAATGAAAAAACTTGGAGTAAGTGCATTTGATAATCAGGGTAAATTTAAAGGTATGTCAAATGTACTTAAAGAAGTTGCAAATAAAACAAAAGATATGACTGATAAACAGAAAAATTATTACTTAGCAGCCATAGGGGGAAAAACTCAATTAAAAACGTTACAAAAGTTACTTGATGGAGTTGGAAATGAGTATGATAGCTTAAAGAAAAAAATAGATAATTCAAAAGGTGCCTTAAAAACAATGTCTGATGTAATGAAAGATAATACTAAGGGTGGACTTGCAACCTTAAAATCAGCCCTTGAAGAAACTGGAATTACTATTTACTATCAACTAAAGCCAGCAATAGCATCTGTTGTTGATAATCTAACTAAAATGACGGTTTGGTTCAATAACTTAAGTGAACCAATAAAAAGAGTTATCACTAATGTAATGCTTTCAGTTGGAGCATTTGGCGTACTTTTACTAACTATAGGAGCAGTATCTTTAATTGTTTCAAAAGCTATAGGTGTATTTAGTTTCTTCGTTCCAATAATACTAAGAGCAAAAGTTGCTTTTAGAGCTTTTGTAATTGGGATGAAACCATTAAGTGCAGTATTTTTGGCTGTAATGGGTCCTATAGGATGGACTATAACAGCTATAATTGCATTGTCAGTAGCATTTACTGTTGCTTATACTAAGTCTGAAGTCTTTAGAAATAAAGTTAATTCATTAGTAAAATCATTTGTAGAATTCGCAAAACCTATAGTAAGTTTTTGTATGCCTGCACTTAAACAATTAGGTGAAAAATTTAAAGAATTATTATCTTCACTTGGACCATTATTTGCATCTATATTAAATTTAGGTAGTGTGATAATGAAGGTGTTAGGGCCTGTCTTAATTGGTGTAATAGGGTTTCATATAGCAAAATTAGTTTTAATTTTATCTACTTTGGCAACGGCATTTAGAGCTGTTGTAGATACTATAACTAATGTATTAAATGGTCTAGCATCTATTTTAAATGGAATATTTGATTTAATTATTGGCATTGTCACAGGTGATAGTAAAAAGATGATGAATGGAGTTAAACAAATATTTGATGGCGGAGTAAAAATTATAAAATCAATTTGGAAAGGTTTCATAGATTTTATAACTGCTCCAATAGAAGCAGTGGCTGATATTGTAGATAGTTTATTTAAGGATAAAGCGAAATGGCTTACAGATAAATGGAGAGATTTAAGAACCTTCTTAGAAAATCCAATTGAAGCAACCGCAAAAATATCTACTAAAACAAATGTGAATATACCTGGAAGTAAAGCGGCAGATGCAGCTGGAAAATCTACACCAAATACAGGTGGCTTAAAACAAACAATGGCAAATTTAGAAGGTTCATTTAGTAATTTTAAAACTTTTATTAAACCTATGACAGATTCTATAAGTCAAGGTGTTGAATCTGGAAAGACTAAATTTACAGAACTGCAAAATAAGATATTAAATGATGTTAAACCTGCACTAAAGATTCTAGAGGATTCTGGAGTAAATTTTAAGAATAAATTTAAGGAGTCAATAACTTCAATAAAAGATAAATTTAATGAATTAAAGGATATATTAGCTGGAAATATTAAAACAAATATAGATAATCTAGTAAAAGCATTTGAACCTTTAAAACCTCATTTAGATAATTTGAAAGAGTGTTTTGATAAGGTTAAAAAAGCAATTACTGACTTTTTTACTCCAGCCAAACAGGTTGGAGATACAGTAGACCAGGTAAGCCAACCAATGGACAATATGAAAAAGTCTACCGATGGCATAAAGTTAGCATTTCAAAACTTAAGTCAAGCACTTGCCCCTGTTAAAGCTTGGTTTCAAAGATTTATGCCTTTCCTATCACAAATAGGGCAACAATTATTACCAGCTATAGGAATAGCAATAGCTGGTGTTGTTGGTGGAATAATTTTAGCATTTATATGGTTTTTAAATACATTAACAGCAATAATAACAACTGTTTCTGGAATTATAAACGGAATTATATCTTTTATATCTGGAATTATAAATGTTGTAATGGGACTTATAACAGGAAATGCTGACCAGACAATGGATGGCCTTAAACAAATATTTGATGGCGGAGTAGGTATAGTTAAATCTATATGGAATGGTTTGGTCGATTTAGTTAGCGGAATACTAGAACCTGTAATAGATCTTGCTGATTCATTTTTTAAAGATAAAGTTAAAGGAGTAAAAGAGACTTGGAATAAACTTAAAGAATTTTTTAAACATCCAATTAAAGGAACAATAGAAATATTTAAAAAAGGTCCTAACTTACAAATAGGGAAAGGTGCAGATGCTGCTGGAACTAATACAAGAGGAGCGTTTGGTATAAATAGAATTCCTAGAAATGATTATCTAATTAGAGCACATGAAGGAGAAAAACTTTTAACTAAACAAGAGGCCAATCAATATAAGAGAAATAGCTCAAATGGAAGTTTATTTCTTGATAAGTTAGCAGATACAATAATTATAAGGGAAGAAGCAGACATAGATAAAATTGTAAAAAAACTAAACAGAAAAATATCTCTTGCAAATGCTGGAGGAGTTCTTTAGGAGGTATCTAATGGAAATATGGTTAAGACAAGCAGATAATGCATTTAGATTCCCTATTCTACCACCTTCTTTCGAGATAAATGGAAATGCAACAATAAATACATCTAACATATTAAGCATTGGAGATATCGCAGTATTTGGAGGGGTTGGACTTAAGAATATAGAAATAACGTCCCTTTTTCCAAGTCAAGAATATAGTTTCTGTAATTACAATGGATTCCCAAAACCTTATGATTGCGTAAATTTAATACAAGGTTGGATGAAAGAGGGATTTATATTAAGATTTATAATTACAGAAACTAATGTAAACTTTGAATGTATCATAGCAGATTTTAATTACAAAGAGCAAGATTGTTCAAGAGATGTTTATTTTACCTTAAGTTTAAAAGAATATAGAAGGATACAAATATCTAAAGTAAACATTAATAATGATGAAAAGTTATCTTCTGAAAAGAATGTTCCACTAACAAAAGGGTTTGATACTAAGCAAAAAACACATAAGGTTGTTGAAGGAGATACTCTTTTTAAGATAGCTAAGAAATATTATGGAAATGGTGACCTTTGGCAGAAAATTTACGAAGCCAATAAGGATAAAATTAAAAGCCCAAACATAATACAAAATGGATGGATTTTAATAATACCATAAAAGGATGGTGATTTATAATTAATAAAATCAAAATACAAGTTCATATAAAAAACGGAAATATATATAATATAACTGATTTAGTAGACAAATGTACCTGGTCTGGAGATTATAGATCACCATCAAGAACACTTGAATTTTCTATAATTCAATCATCATCTGATATTAACTTTAGGCAAATAGATATTCCAGTGGCAAGTACAATTTGTTTCTATGTAGATGATAAAGAGATTTTTAGAGGCATGATAATAGACAGATCTCTTGATTCAAGTAATAACAGTATTGATTTTACTGCAAAAGATATGGGTTTTTTACTTTTACAAAGTGAAGTTTCGTATAATTTTAAAGATAAATTAGTTGAAGATATTGCTAAACAAGTTTTTACAGATAATAAACTCCCACTAGGTAATTTACCTAAGACTAATGTTAAATACACTAAGATGTTTATTGGTGTAAATGGATATGACACTATAATGAGTGTTTATACAGAAGCAAGCAAAACAACAAAGAAAAAATACATGATAGAAGCCAATCTTGATAAATTTAATGTCATTGAAAAAGGAATTGTTACTCTAGATATTACCTTTGAAGAAGGTTTTAATCTTATTAATACAACTTTTTCAGAAAGTATGGAGAATGTTAAAAATAAAGTACTGGTTGTTGATCAGTATGGCAATAAGGTTAACGAAAAAATAAATGACTCTATATTTAAAAATGTTGGAGTAATTATGCAAAAGGTAATACAACAACAAGAAAATGACACTGTAGATATAGATAATGAGTTTAAAGACATAGAAAGAACTTGCTCTTTAAAAGGATATGGTGATATAAGTTGTATAACTGGTAGAGGTGTAAAAGTAAAAGATTCATATACAAAATTAATAGGACTTTTTTATATAGATACAGATAAACATATTTGGCAAAATGGAGATTATCAGATTGAACTTGAACTTAACTTTCAAAACATTATGGATGAAAAATCTGCTGGTCAAGATGAACAAAAAGAAGATGGCAGTTCAGAGTATACTGGAGGAACAGAGTTTCCTGCTGAATTTACGGCTTATTGTCCTAGAAAATCTGAGGGTGGAGATACAGATTGTAGAAAGAAAAAATTAGACCCTTCTAAAAAAACATGTGCCGCCCCTATGGTTGGTGCTTTCAAACAATCTTACTATACAAAAGATTTCTTAGATAAACATCCATTATTAAAATATGGTGATGAAATACAATTAGTTACAGGAGTTTCAAATCGAGATGGAACATACAAAGTAAATGATGTTGGATCTGCCATAATTATAGACAAAGATGGAACTTATCACATAGATATTTTATTTGGAAATGTAGAAGATATGATGGCTTTTGGAAGAAGAAAAGGAAAAATAGTAATAGGTGGTTATGCTGGAAACATGACAGAAAGAGCAAAAGCAGTAATAGCAGAGGCAAAAAAACATCTAGGAAAACCATACAAATGGGGTGGCAATGGACCAAGTAACTTTGACTGTTCTGGACTTATGGTATATTGCTTTAAAAAGGTTAATGTTAATTTACCAAGAACATCTAGTCAACAATCTAAAGTTGGTAAAAAAGTAGAACAAAGTAATTTGCAAGCAGGAGATTTAGTATTTTTCCATAATCCAGTTAGTCATGTTGGTTTATATATAGGTAATGGAGAATTTCTACATGCCCCACAAACAGGTGATGTAGTTAAAATAAGCAAAACAAGCAGTAGTTATTACACTAAAAACTTTGCTACAGCTCGAAGAGTTTTATAAAAAGAGGTGATAGAATGGCAGATCCAATTAATGAATTTATAGGAATAATGAGAAAAGAAGGTAAATATCATAATCAGCCTTCTTTTTTTATTGGTAAAGTTAAAGATAAATTGCCAGATTTAAAGATAGAGATAAATACTCTTTTATTGGAAAAAGAAAATCTTTTAATAGATAGTTGGATACTTAATAGTCAGATAGAAACATTTGAAACAGAAATAAATCAAGAACACAAACATAATATAAAAAATCCTTTTATTAATAATCTCGAATCTGGAGATATGGTAATAATGTTTAAAATAGGCGATAAGTTTGCCGTTGTAAGTAAGTTGGTGAGTTTATAATGAGTACAATCTTCCCTTTCATGGGTGTTCCAGAGGATTATACTTCTCCATCCAATGAAGAATTACCTATTTTCAAGGAATTTGCTTGGAATTTTGAAAAAGATGAAAAGATAATTGAAAATGGAGACTTTAAAGTAGTTGAAAGAAATGAAGCAATCAAAGTATGGATTTATAAAACTATAAAGACAGATAAGTATGTTCATTTAATATACACTTGGGATTATGGAACAGATATAAAAAATCTCATAGGACAAAAGTATACTAAAGGCCTTACTGAAAGTGAAGCAAAAAGGTATATACAAGAAGCACTCTTAATTAATCCATATATATTAGAAGTTAATGTAACAAATACAGAATTTAAGGATGATAATTTATCTATAAATTTGAATATAAAAACAATCTATGGAGAGGAGAAGATTACTTTTGTATGATAACCAAACATTTAGTACCTTAAATAATAGAACATTAAATAACATAGACCTTCCTCTTTACAAAGGTCAAGGATCTTCTCTTTATAATATAGTTTCACCTGTTAATTCAGAACTTGCACAGTTATATATAGAACTTTCTTATATACATAAAAGAGTTTTTATTCAAGATAATTTTGACGATTTTCTCGATAGAAGAGTCAATGAATTTGGAGTATATAGAAAGTTAGGTACAGAAGCAATAGGTGAAGTAACATTTGAAGGCAAAATGGGAACTCAAATACCAAATGGAACAATAGTATCTCACAGTGATTTACTATTTGTAGTTATTAAAGATATTACAATAGATGAAAATAGTAAGTTAAATGTAAGCCCTATACAGGCTTTGGAGGTTGGCGTTAAGTACAATTTATCAGCTAACACAGAATTTAAACTTATAGACAATATAAATGGTGTAACTAAAATTTATAATGAACTGGACCTAAAGGGTGGAACAGAAATAGAAACTGATGAAGAATTAAAAGAAAGGTTCTATAAAATACAAAAAAATCAAGCAACGAGTGGAAATAAAGCACATTACCAGTCTTGGGCTTTAGAGGTTGAAGGTGTTTATAATGCAAAAGTAATTCCTTGTTGGGATGGACCAGGTACAATTAAAATTCTAATTTATGGTCAAAACAATCAATCAGTTGACAATGAAGTATTACAAAGATGTGCTGAACATATAGAAGAAGAAAAACCTATTGGACCTACTGTTACAATTGTTACACCAAGTACTTTTGATATTACTATTAGTGCGACTTTAACACTTGAAAATGGATATGATATTGAATCCATAAAAGTTGTGTTCTTAGATATTATAAATTCTTATTTAATAGAAAATTCAAGAGAGATTATTTATATAAAAATAATGAGTTTATTAGCAAGCATAGAAGGAGTGCATGATATAAAAAATCTACTTATAAATGAAGATATTAAAAACATAATAGTTGATGAAGAAAAAGTTCCTGCTGTTTCAAATGTTACATTTAATATCGAGGTGAGTTAAATTGAAGTTAATTGACCACTTACCAAGTTTTGCAAACAATGAAATTGACATACAAATTCAAGATGCACTTGAAAATGAACTTCTAACATTACTTGATGAAAAGAATGATTTATTAGATCAGTTTTTTATAGATACAGCAACTTGAGGGCTTGATGACTGGGAAGATCTATTAAAAATAAAAACAAATTCTAAGTTGGATTTTAATACTAGAAGAAGTAATATAAAAGCCAAATTAAGAGGTAAGGGTACAACTACAATAGAAGTTATAAAGGCAATCTCAGAAGCTTACACAAAGACTAATGTTGATGTAGAGGTATTTAGTAATCTATTTAGTTTTACACTTAGTTTTATAACAAATAATTGTAGTTATAACACTATCTTGGAGTTAGATAAGAAAATAGAAGAAATAAAACCATGTCATCTTGAACACAAATTTGAGATGATTTTATTCAATAAAAATCACATGTTTGCAGGTTCTACAACGAATACAGGTGAAACAGTTACCATATACCCATATACTCCAACAAACTTTGAAAGTTTTGGAGAATTAACTATAGCTACAGGTAATGATAGGAGTATGGAAAAAGTAACTTTATACCCAAAACAGGAGGTGATATAATTGGCAGAACAAAAATATTATACCCTTTTAACAAAGATAGGTATGGCATCTATTGCAAATGCTACAGCACTTGGCAATAAAGTAGATTTGGTGAAATTACAACTTGGTGATGGAGCAGGAACAGAATATAATCCAACAGAAGAGCAGACAACACTTAAAAAAGTAGTTTGGGAAGGTTCTGTAAACAATGTAAAAGTAGATGAAGAAAATCCTAACTGGATAGTAATAGAAACTGTAATACCAGGTAGCGTTGGTGGATTTATGATAAGGGAAGTAGGTATATTTGACTCGTTAAATCAATTAATTGCAGTATCTAAATATCCTGAAACATATAAACCAACTGCTGATTCGGGAAGTGTAAAAGATTTAGTTATAAAAATTATTTTAGTAGTTTCTAACACTTCAAGCGTGAATTTAAAAGTAGACCCAACTGTTATTTTAGCGACTTTAAAAAACATACAAGAGTTAGACACTAAAATAGATACAACTAAAACAGAGTTAATAAGTAACATAGAAACTACTAAGACAGAGTTAAACACTAGAATTGACACAGAAAATGAGAAACAAAATATCAAAATTGACCAGCTAATAGCAGGGGGTTCTAATGTAGCATCTACTCAAACAATAGATATTGATGATTGGGTAGATGATGAAGAAGGTGGATTCAAGGCAACTGTAACACATAACTTATTAACACAAAGAATAGTTGTAAATATTATAGATGCTACTACAAAAGAGAATGTAGTTACAAACTTTAGGATTATAGATGATAATTCTATTGAAATTAGAAGTGAGACAAAAACTGAGTTAAATGTTTATGTGATAAATGGGAATGCAGAGACTCATTTTATTAATGCGACCGTTGATGATAATAGAGTGAGTGAAATGACTACTTATTCATCTAAAAAGATAACTGATTCTATTGGTAATATACAACTTGTAGATACCAGTATAAGTATTACAGATGCTAATAATAGATTTACAAGTAATAAGTTAGATGGGGTATTAGAAGAAATAATGGTAGAAATAAGTGGCCAAAGGACTAAAGGAATTACTATAGTAAATAATTTAATAGATATGATATAAGCGAGGTGAAAATATGACAACAAAGTTAACTGATAATGCTAGTTTAGAGGAACTTATGACTACATTAGAAAATGTACAAGCTGATTTTCAAACTGGTAAAAATAATATATCTAGTGCATTGGGTAGTCCTTTTATTGGAACAGATAAATTTGGTACAACTAAAACAAAAATAGAAACATTAAAAAATGTATTAGTGGAGACAATTAATTCTAAAAATGTTTCAGCAACATCATCTGAAACATTTACTAATTTGATTGAAAAAGTTAACTGGGTTTTTCAATCAATAGAAATTTTTTCTTTAAAAAATAGAATTCAGGCTACAATTGTAAACACTCCTAGCATCGTTTACAATGAAGTATCTAGTATAAAAGGCACATTAAGATTCACAGGCGAACTTCAATCGTCTAAAATGCGTGCTGATTATGCAACAGCAAAAATAGAGATACTATGTGGAAACCGAAAAGAATACTTTTATGTTACTGACAATACTCCTAGTGCATCTTCTGCTAGTCTAACATTTACAAAAGATATTATTGTTGAGAAGGGCATGGATATAAAAGTACAAATATTATTAACATCTGTAGGAGCAGGAAATTTAGATGGTTCATATGCAGCTCGTGCAGAAATAGAAGAATTAAAAATATTAAGGTAGGAATAAATTATGAAAAAACAAGTATATTATAATTCTTTAGATGAAAAAGAAAAAATAATTGATGAAAACTCTAATTTATATATTATAGAAATATATGAAACTTTAAATGAAAATTATTTAGTATTATCAAGTAGTCCAGCAGAAGACAAAGAACTTAGTTATGAAGAATTAGAAAATGAATTATTAATTATAACTAATGAATTACAGGGAGGATTATTATAATGAATATAAACAATGTTGTAGTAAGAATATTAGCAGAAAGGATATTAAACAGAGGATTAAATCCTTTGAAAAATCAAGAATTTCAACTAGATGATGTAACTAATACAGAGTATAGAAAAGCAGTAGAAGATTATATAATTAAAGAAAGTGGAGTAGTAGAAGGAAAAGAACCAACAATATAGAGGTTCTTTTTTATTGGAAAGAGGTGATTTAATTGACTTTTAAAGAGTTAGTTAACAAAGTTAGAAATCTTGTTTTAGAAGCAAAGAAAGTAACTATCGAAGATATAGAGAATAATTTTATAAGTGATAATGTAGAATATGCTTTAAAAGAATTAGCTGACAAACAAAATAATCTTAATGCAGAAATAAATGGTCAAAAAGTAAGAGGAATATCAATAGCGAATACATTAACAGATATGTTTTTGTGAAGGAGAGTGAATGATGGCAAAATTAAATGAAAATAGCAGTTTGAAGGAAATAATGGATAGTCTAGAAAATACTGCAAAGGAAATTGAAGAAAATAAGGTAATATATGATAATGCAATTACAGTAGTTGATAAAAAAACGAATTTCAATGACTCAAGCAGTATTATAAATATTCTTTATGATGATAGTTATATCTATGTATTAAAAGCATCGAAATTAGTAAAAACAGATTTAAATTTTAATGTTATTTTCTCAATAAGTTATCCTATTTTTAAATGTTTCTGTATTAGTGAAGATTATATTTATGCTTCTACAACAGAAAACATATATCAAATTAATAAAAAAACTGGAGCTGTAAATAGAACTATAACTAATAATTTTGTTGACAATATGTATTTTTATAATAATATTTTATATTGCTATAAAAATAGTACAGCTACTATGATACTAATCAATGCTTCTTCAAATTTATTTAGTATAAACTTAACTAAAGATTGTATTCCTCTTTCTATAAAAAGTTTTTCAGCAGTTGGAAATATAAAAGTAAATAGTGCAGGTATATATGTATTAGTACAAGATAGTTCTGACATAGCATCTATATATTTATTAAATCATAATTTAACTCAGAAAATTGCATCAGCAATTTTACGTGATAGTAATGGAGCACGTAAAATTATGTTATTAAATAACGAAGTTTATGTTTCTTGTAATCGAGGTCTTACAGGTTACCTAGGCGAAGGCTATCTTAATAAATATACTTCAAATTTAAGTTTGCAAATAAAATTATCAGATGATAAATATAAATATTTGATAGGTCTAGATAATGATAGTAATTATATTTATGCAACAAAGAGTCGATATGAACTTGAACACTCAAAAATAGTAAAGTTTTCAAGTAATTTAAGCGAGCTAAACTCATATGAGTTTGAGGGGTATGGTTCTCCAAATATAATTTATAAAAATTATAATATTTATATTAATGGTAATATTGATAATGGCACTATAGCAAGGCTGGCATTAACAAAAAAATTCTATGTGAAAAGGGAGATGTTTTAATTGATTTTTTTAGGTAATTTAAGTAATACAAATTATATAGATGTAAAAAAAGTTGGATTGATAAACTATACACCTTCTGATTTGTCTAGTGAGGAATTAAAGCAAGGAATACTAGTAGATAATATTATGCAAGAAGAACTTAGAGAAGGGTATTACTCTACTTTATACGTAAATACATTAACAAAAGAAACGCACTACAAATATGAATTAATAGTAAAAAGTAAAGAAGAGCTTGAAAAAGAAAACTTAATTAATAAAGTAAATTCTACAGAACAAACAATAGCAGATTTAACATTTCAATTAATGTCAAATGGGGTGATATAATATGAATTGGTATAAGATAATAACAGATTTCTATAGCAATGGGAATTGGACTAAAGATCAAGTTAAAACAGCAGTTGCAAAGACTAAGATAACAGCAACAGAATATAAAGAAATTGTAGGAGAGGACTATATAGCATAGTCTTTTTTTATTTCTAAAAATATATAAATTAATTAACATTTTGCCTACACTTCATATACACTTTGCAGACATTTATAGTTTTAAAATTAGGTACAATGAAACTATAAATTAAGAAAGAGGTGGATTAAATGGCAACAGTTTATGAATTTAATTATACAGGAAGTGAACAAAGTGTTACATTGAAACCTGGTAAATATAGAATTCAGTGCTATGGGGCTAGTGGTGGCTATACATCAAGAGCGGACTTTACACCAACATATAAGCCAAAAGGTGGTTACTCTGTGGGGGAAATTACATTAAAAAAAGATACTTTATTATATGTTTATGTAGGCAGAAGTGGAGAATCCGTTAATAGTCAATCTCGTTTATTTAATGGTGGTGGTTCTGGAGGTTATTCTTGTGGTGGTGGTGCTACTGATATAAGGCTAGTTGGTGGTTCTTGGGATAATGAACAAGGACTATTTTCTCGTATTATTGTAGCAGGTGGTGCTGGCGCTAATGCTGCTTATAACAAAAGTGAGAAAGATAGTTCTGGTGGTGGTCTAAAAGGAGGTAATGGTGGTGGTTCTGGTGGTGAATATACGCCAGGAGCTACTCAATATGATGGTGGTAGGGGTTCTTCTTCTGAATATGATGGTTCATTTGGATTAGGCGGTGGCTCTAATTATTCAAACTGTTTTTTTGGAGGAGGAGGAGGATGGTATGGTGGTGCAGGTGGTCGTAGCTCTGCTTATATATCTGCTTCTGGTGGTAGCGGATATATCTTAACTAAAGACAGTTATAAACCAAAAGGGTATACACCAACATCTGAGTATTATTTTGAAAATACTACCATGAGTATTGGAGGTAATACATCTATGTCTAATGGCTATGCTAGAATAACATTAATCCAAGCATTACCATTTTTGAACATATCCTCATATAATTCCACTACAGTAATATTTAAAGCAAACCACACAGACCCTGCATTATTAACTAAAATTGAAGTATTTATTGATGATGTATTAAAAGAAACTATCACAACAGATTTAACAATAGAGAAAACAATTAACTATACATTGGAAGATAATGCGCTGCACACACTTAAAATAGTTGTTACAGATAGTACTAATGTTATAGCAGAAAAGGTATTAAGTATAAGTAAGTATATAATGCCTTTATGTGATGATGCAAGTTTACAAGACATAAAAACCAAAATTAAAGAAATGAAACATGGTTTAATAAATGGAAAAACTTCTATAATAAATGTATTATCACTAAAGAATATTGAATCAAGTTTAAATAATTCTTTAGTGGAGTTGTCAGAAAAGATAAAGGGGTCATTTGATAGTTCAGATGCAAGTGTACAGGATTTACAAAATCAATTAATAGAAAAGAACAATACTATAAGTAATTTACAGGATTCTTTAAGAGGAAGCATGAAACTTTATTCAGGAACTGCAAATCTTATAAGCCCTTCTTCATATAAGAAATTTGATACTTATGAGAATGCCACAGTTGTTCAGTGTAGTTACATTTCAATTAGTAACATTACTTATAACCCTGTGATATTTATTGCATATAGTAGTATTGAAAGTGGAACTAATGACACACGCTCAACTAATGCTACAGCTATTTACTATAGTGGCCATTTTTTCTGTTCTTCCAAAAATACTGCACTTGGAAGACAAGTCTCCTCTTATCTTTGGAGTCTTAGCGAATTTAAAAATGGTAATACTATAACGTGTCCTATCATTGGAAGTGGAAGTAGTAAAATTAATTGGATTGCTTTGGCTTATAATTAATTTTATATTTTAGTACAAATAAGGTGATTTTAATGAATAAAGAACTTTTAAAAAAATATGTAATGACGCGAAGTAACAATAAATAATCATAATAAAGAGATAGAAGAATTAAAGATAAAATAATTGTTTTCGAAAAGTTCTGCAGTTAATATACAATTTAACATAATGCTACAAAAAGAGAACATATATTATAATAAATGTTCTCTTTTATCCCTAAAAATATATAAGTTCACTCACATTTTTCCTAAACTCTGTCTACACTTTGTAGATTTTTATAGTTTTAAAATTATGTACAATAAAACTATAAATTAAGAAAGAGGTGATTAAATGTCATATCCAGGTTTAAGAGTTCCATCGCTTTTTTTAGTAGAAAAACCATCTACTAAGACTACTATAAATGCTTGGAATTATGTAAAAGACTACCAAAATGATTCATATGGCTCGTATCGTATAACCAGTTGCTCATTAAATGATGGAAAGTCAACTATTTATGGAGAAAGGGCAGTTTATGATTTATATCCAGGTAATAGTTATAAACTTACTTATGGTTATTTCTTTACTCCAAATGGAGAAATAAATGGAATTAGAGATTCTGATACTTTCTATATACAGTGTCAATATAAGTCAACAACTCCAAGCATAAGTGGTGTAGACAGTTCTTTAGGTTCTAAAAGTAAGGGGTTTGATATAAATTATACAATAACAAATGAAGATAGTTACACA
>NZ_JAGWDA010000021.1:0-53140 GCF_020657875.1 Clostridioides sp. ZZV14-6150
ATTTCTCTACCATACCAATTAGCTTTATATTCTAACATTCTTCTGAACTCCGACCAACTTGCTTCGCTTATAGCTTTCGCTAACTTATGATTTTTCACCATATTCTTTACCTTCAAGTCCTCAATAACTATAACTTGGTTTTCGTGTATTAGTTTAGTTGATAACTTATTTAGGAAATCTGCTCTTTGGTCTGATATCTTTTGATGCAACCTTGCTACCTTCAATCTTGCTTTATATCTATTATTGCTTCCTTTTTGTTTTCTTGATAAGTCCTTTTGTAGTTTAGTTAATCTTTTCTCTGATTTTCTAAAGTGTTTAGGATTATCTACTCTAAATCCATCGCTACATATTGCAAATTCCTTCAATCCAACATCTACACCTATTTTCTTATCAATAGTTTTTAGTTTCTCTATTTCAGTTTCTGCTAATATAGAAATATAATATCTATTACCTGGTGTTCTCGATATAGTACAACTCTTTATTTCTCCATCAAACATTCTATGTTGTTTTATCCTAACCATCGATTTTAGTTTAGGTAATTTTATATATCCATTTTCAATCCTTACAGTACCTTTTTGGTTGTTAGTAGTATAACTATGATAGTTTATTTTCTTAGATTTGAATTTAGGAAAACCTACTGATTTATCTCTAAAAAAGTTTTTGTAGGCTTTATCTAAATTCATTTGTTCATTTGCTAGTGCTAAACTATCAACTTCTTTTAGGAACTCATACTCCTTTTTGTACTGTGCAGGTGTAGGATATTTTGTTTTCTTAATATCTAAGTCCTTGTTTTCCTCATATGCTTTAATCCTATCGGATAACATAAGATTATATATAAGTCTGCTACATCCAAAAGTTTTAGCAAAATATTCTTTTTGTTCGCTATTTGGATATAATCTATATTTATATGCTCTTAGCATATTATCCCTACTTTCCTTGATTTTCTATGTATTGTTTTGCAACATCCAATGGAGCTCCACCAGTTGTTACTAGACAATAACTTTTGCTCCAAAAGTATTCTTTCCATAAGGACTTACGAATACTTGGAAATTCATTCTTTATTCTTCTACTTGATGCTGATTTATAAGCATTTAGCAGTTTAGATATCTCTGTATTTGGTTTTGCTTTGAATAACAAGTGCACATGGTCAATATCATGATTCCATTCTAGCAACTCCACTCCATAATTTGGGGCGATATCTACAAATATATCTTTTAGTCTATCTGATATAGAGTTATCTATTACTTTTCTTCTATATTTTATACACATAACTAAGTGATAGTGTAACAAAAATACTGAATGATTATTACTATCTAATTTCATTATAATTACTTCCTTTCAGTTTTTACTACTGATTTTATAATACAATACATTTTTGAAAATCAAGTAAAATAAATAGCCTATCGGTTAGGCTTACATCCTCCACCTCCTATGGCGAGGAAGAGGAATTTCGCCATTATAGGTTAAATTTATTATATCTTTTTCATCATCAACAAGTAATATTTTCTTATTAAAGTATGTTTCCATAGTAAAATCACTCCTAATAAAGAGTTATTATCTTTTATTTATCAATTCTTTAACTCTGTGTATTCTGCTTAAAGTATATTCAAATAATTAAATAAAATCAAGTATATATCAATTATAAATTAAATTATAGTTAATTGTAATTTTTCTCATATTAATTCAAACAATAAAATAAAAACTGAACAGAATTAGCAAAAATACTATATCCTTTTAGCAATATCAATAAGATTATGTTGTTGATATAATAACCTCATGAATTATATGTGTTATGCTAGCAAATTATATTTAGCATTTTCAACATATTGTTTACATATAGCCCACACTTTCTCTATTGTCTCTTTGTTATTGACATAAGGTGGATAAACCTCTGTGCTTGTAATGCTTTTTATAAATGATATTGAGTTATTAGCCATTTTAACAATCTTTCCTTGGTGATTTATTAGTTTTCCAGTAATACCTGTATAAACATTAGAAGTGCAAATCGAAAAGTAAGCCTCTCCAATAATTTCTGATTTTAGTATAATAATGTTTTGTAAAAATGCAAGTACTTTCCAATACGAATTAAATTTCTTAATTGTTTCTTTACTCATTTTTGTTGCTGGAACCATAATTGCATTTACACTTATATTATAAGGCTTGTATTCTTGTTTCATCATACTTGTAACCATAAGTAAAGCTATTTTGGAATCTCCATAAATTTTATAGGAATTATATTCTTTATCTTCTACAGTTTCACCACTTAAAACTCCAAAATTAATTTTTCTTCTTTCATCAAAAAAATGCTTTATATTTGTACTACATACATTTAGAATTTTAGGATTTTTTGATTTAGCAAGTACATCCAATAATAAATCGGTCATAAGAACTGGCCCAAATAGATTGGTAGCAAATGTTAATTCTATACCATCAATACTTTGTTGAAAGTTTTTTTCTCCATGTTTAAAATGTCCAGCATTATGGATTAAGATATCCAATACACCGTATTTTTTCTTATATGTCTCACAAAAACTACAAATGGATTGCCTCGATGAAATATCCAGTTGAAGCAAATCCACATTAATATTTTTAGTTTTGGCTATGATTTCCTGACACACGGGTTCACTAATCTGAATATTACGACATGCCATTATAACTCTATAACCCTCTGATGCAAACTTAAATGCTGCTGCCTTTCCTATTCCTGAATTAGCTCCTGTTATTATTACAGTTCCTTTCATGTTAGCTACCCCCTTTTTCTTGATTCTGACTATTGTTTAGGTACTCATTAATTAGTTTCTTATTTAAATTTTCAAACCATGCTATTTCAAAATTTGTCCTATCAATTCCAAACTGTAAGGTCAATAACTCAAAATCAATTATATCTTGAACATCTCTTTGCATATTGGAATGTTCAGTATCTTGTAAAAAGTGATTAAACTGTTCTTGATTTTCTTCTATATAGGCAATGTACTGTAATTTTGCAACATCGATGTCTTGTCTTTTGATATTCTCCAACTGCTCTCTTTCCTTTTTGAGGCCAACAATATAAGATTCAATTAGTGACAATCTTTTTTGTGTTGGAACAAAGCCCATAAAAAATAATTTGCTTAACTCCATATCCTTTACTTTCCCTGCAACCATAGATGTCTGTACCCATTCTAAAAAACATGCTTTTCCTTTATCTGTTAGTACATAAAATTTCTTATTGACACTATTTTCAACAAACTCTTCATACACTATCATCTTCTTTTCAAGTAGCTTTTTTATTGCTGCTTGAATACTTCCCATACTGTTGCTACACATAGAAGCAAAATTCATTTCTATAACACTTCTCAGTTCATAAATTGTCAACTTCTTAAGTATAAGTAATCCCAAAATAATTTTATCCATTTTATTTACTCTCCTTTTATATTACTAATAGTAACATTCCTAATAGATAAAATCAAGCACTAGAAAACTAAAGTAACAGCTTCAAAATCACAGTAATAATATTTTGGGAACTTTAGAAAATTAATTTTATATAGACTTTATGATATTGATAAGAAAACAACTATAGTTTTAAAGATAAGGTGTGGAATATTTTAGGATAACTGATTAAATACTTGTATCATTCTGACATATGTACAAGTCTTAACATTTCATATTATAAGAACAATCTTCTGTTTATAATTGACTTTAATTAAAAAGTATTATAAGATATAAACAGAACAATATTCTGTTTGTTTAAATAAGGAGGTAAGTTTATGGCAAGAAAACCTGTTTTAGAAGGAGGAAAAAGAGAGGAAATACTAGATGCTGCTATTCGATTATTTTTAAAATATGGGTATGAAAGCACTTCTGTTCGCATGATATTAAATGAAGTTAATGGAGAAGTTGGAATGTTTTATCATTATTTTAGTTCTAAACAAGAACTATTTGATAAGTCCTTAGAGCATTTTATGAAGAAACAAAGTGAAAACTTTGCACAACTACTAATTCAAAATGAAGACACTTTATCATTTTATGAAATAATTAATAGAATACTAGATTACTACGAACAGAGCATTTCACAATTTCACAAATTAGTTGATAATAAAGTCCATTGGACTATATTGTATGCCTTACATGGTATCACCATAAAGACTATGCTACCTACAATAAAATCTTTTATTGAATTAGTATATTTAAAAACAGAAAATGATAATGTGCTGGATTTGGATTTTTTAACACAATATACCTTGAATGGAATAAGTGGCTTGTTACATAGTGAACGTTTCCCAAAATTAAATAAAAGTGAACAACATACAATTATTTCTGAATTTTTAGGTAGAACGTTAAAAGTTCCACCTCTTATATTTACAATGAATACATGATAAAAACACTTTAAGGAGGTTAGATTATGAAAATTTTATTTATAAATTTACCTTTCTCTGGACATGTATACCCTACCCTTGGGTTAGTGGAAAAATTAGTGCATAGAGGTAATTCTGTAACATACTTACTAACTGAAGAATGGAAAGATAAAGTCTTAGAAATGGGAGCTGATTTCATTTGTTATGAAGATAGCAAAAAATTTTCTATTCAAATGAAAAATGCCTATCAAATATCTATAAAAGTAGCACATGAATTTGACTTAATTATTTATGAACATCTTTTCTTTTTAGGAAAGCATATAGCAGAAAGATTTAATAAACCTGTTATTAGAGTTATTACGTCACCAGCTACTAATGAAATTCTGATGAAAGAATTTATTAACTCTGGCGGAACATTAAGAGTATTTCGTTTCAAATGGGTGTGTCGCAGATGGACTAAAAAAGTATCAAACGGAGTTAAGTTAAAGACTGATTCCTGGTTAAAAGAAATTACTGAAAATCCTCCAGAACTTAATCTTGTATATACTACAAAAAGATTTCAACCATGTGCAGAAGATTTTTCAGAAAAGAAGTTTAAATTTCTTGGTACTTCTATTTACCATCGCAATAAAAAGAATGAGTTTCTATTGCCAGAATTGAAAAATAATTTAGTTTATATTTCTCTAGGTACAATTGTAAATAAAGCAATGTCATTTTATAAAAAATGTATCACTGCGTTTAAAGATGAAAATGTAACTGTCATTATGTCTGTTGGTAATTCGATAAATATATCAGAATTAGGTGAGATACCAAAGAATTTTTATATTTACTCCTTTGTCCCACAACTTGAAATATTAGAAAAAGCAAATGTTTTTATCACTCATGGTGGCTTAAATAGTGTTATGGAATCTCTTTATTTTGGAGTTCCTATGGTGGTTATTCCGTTTATGGCAGATCAACCAACTAATGCCCAGCAAGTTGAACGCTTAAATTTAGGAAAAAAGATTTCGCACAAACACATTACAAGTGATATTCTTAAAAAGTCTACTCTAACTGTTCTTAATGATTCGACCATAACTCAAAGTATATTGCTTATGCAAAAAGAAATTAGAAATGCAGGCGGTAATGAATTTGGTGCTGATTTGATTATTCAGTATATGGATAACAAAATGATAAAATAAAGTTAAAATTGTACTGCTGTTAAGAAAAGATTTGTAAATGAAGAAATGAATCCAAAAGAAAAAAAACAATAAAAGCCCATAAATAAATGAAAAAGCATTACTTATGGGCTAAATGATATACAGTCAAAAAAGATATATGTTAATTATATTTATTATTGTATTTATATATAGTTATACTTATTATTATATCTATATATAAAACTAACTGTTAAAAATAAGGTTAAAAACTCAGCAATTGGCACTGCTAACCATATTCCATCTATATTCAATACATTTGGTAATGTCAACAAACCTATAGTTATAAAACCAAATGTACGTAAAAAAGATAGTATTGCAGATATCTTTCCATTTGATAATGCTGTAAACATAGATGATGTAAAAATATTGTATCCACAAAAAAGGAAACTAAAAGAAAATATATAGAATCCAGACCTTGTAATCTCATAAACGTTGCTTCCTTTTTGAGAAAAAACCTCTACAATAGTTGGTGAACATACCATAGAAAACACAAATACCAGTAATGAAGCCACTGAGATAAATAATATACAAATTTTAAAAATGTATTTTAACTGGATATTATTTCTACTTCCATAATTATAGCTTATTATTGGAGCAACTCCCATTGAAAAACCAATATAAAGTGAGGTTAAAAGAAACTGAGAATAAATAATTATTGTAATAGCTGCAACTCCATCCTCACCAATCAATCTCATCATCATAATATTAAATAAAAAAGTAGTAACTGCTGTTGATAATTGACCCACCATCTCAGAAGAACCATTAAAACAAATCTCAAATAATACTTTTTTATCTAATTTAGGTATGCAAAATCTAAGTACCCCTTTATTTTTCGAAAAGAAAACTATACCTGCAATAGTTGGGATTAAATATCCTATACCAGTTGCAAGTGCCGCTCCACCAATACCCATTTGTAGTGGTACAATAAACACATAATCTAGAATTATATTAGTGCATCCCGCTCCAAGCACTAACCATAATCCAAATTGAGGTTTACCAGCTGTTACAAATAGACTTTGAAATAATACCTGTAATATATTAGCAGAAGCAAAAATCAAGATAATAAAAAGATACGAACGACAATATTGAATCAAAATATCACTTGCTCCTAGCCATATAATAATATTGTCCATAAATATAAGACCTATACTGGTAATTAATATTCCAATTATAGCTCCAGATAATATAGTCAAAGTAAAAATTTTCTTTGCTCCATCCGTATCATCATTCCCCATCTTGCAAGCTACAATAGCACTTCCTCCAGTAGCAAGCATAGTTCCAAGTCCAACAATAATATTAATAATAGGACAGACAATATTAATTGCGGATAAAGCATTTGTATCTACAAATCTAGATACAAATATAGTATCTACAATCGTATATAGTCCCATAAAAATCATCATGAATATAGTAGGAAATGCAAATTTTAATAAAGAAAATAAATTAAATCTCTGCGCAAGTAAATTATCCTTCACATAAATATTATCTTCTTTTTGATTTTTAGAATATAATATATCACTCATTAACATCATTATTCTGTATATTAATTCTATTTAAAATAATACTTAAATTATTATGCATTTACGAACCTCCTCTCTGCATAAAAATTATATCTAATTATTTAAATAGAGTTTTAATATATCTTGCTATTATGACGCCATATACGATAAGGATAATTTCTTAATCTTTAATCTAATTATTTTGAGTCTTTGAGTCAATACTGATGTAAATTTTAGTTTCTATCGTCTAGTATCATATGAAACAGATTTATGAATAAGTACTTCTATAATACTACTAATATCTATTTTCAACTCTTTAGATAATATATGTATTATTACTTCTTCAATGGCTGAGATACTTGCTACAACACAAACTATACTTCCAAGTAAATTTATATTCATAATGTTATAAAATAAAGGTAAACAAAATAACATAAACCCAGATAATTTATTTCCATATGTATGTAATATAGCAAATGTATTGTATTTACGAATCACCACAATTATTGATGTAATTCGAATAAGGACAATTATTAATATCCATAATACTATATACTTTGAAATATTTATTACTGGAAGCATAATAATAAACATTGATATTACTAAACATATATCAGCTATACTATCAAGCCTTGAACCAAACTTACTTGTCATATTCATTTTTCTAGCTATATATCCATCAAGAAAATCACTTACTCCACACATAATATAGACTGTAAAAAATAAAGAAGAAAACATATCTATTTTGAGCAAAGCTATTGATAAAATAATTCTAAGTATAGTAATAATATTTGCTATATTTTTCATTCCTTGTCACCTCAAAACTGAAAACTTATTAACTACTTGCACTTTTATAATATTTCATTCCTAGTTTCCAAAATCTCCACATAAATACTGTAAAAACAAATGCAATACCAATTGAGTAGATTAACCCTTTTATTTTTAATGTCCCAGACAAAATTTGAGTTGGGATTGTTGACATAATTCCATATGGTAAAATCAAATAAAATAGTAGTTTAAAAATACCTTCATAAATTACACCTGGAATTTTCATATTCATTGGTAGTAAATTACCTTCTAATCTCATTATAGCAGAGGATGATATAACAAAAAATGAAATTGTTCGAAATATAATACACACATCATAAAAAAGCAATGTCATCAATAAAACCATACATATATATGCTATTATCATAATAAAAGTTATTTCTGAATTTAATTCAGATATTCCATATACAACTATAAATACACTTGCCAAAATTAAAGGTGATGAACCAATATTAATATTCTCAAATGTCAATCTAAACAATGGGTCTATTGGCTTTGTAATATAATAATCTAATTCTCCTTCTTGAATTTTGCGTGGAATATCATAAATTCCAAAACAGAAAATGGTCATATTTATAGCATTTATTAATGAAAAAGTTCCTATAAATATTAGCATATCTCCACGCTGCCAACCTCCTATTGAATCTACATGAGAATAAATACCATTGAACATTAACAATTGTAATATAAATAATGAACTATCTACAAAAAATGCTCCAAAAAAATCAAATCTAAACACCATCATTTTTGATAATTTCATTTTTAGTAACATAAATATTATTTTAAAAATTTTTTTCATTATATCCCCACCCCATCAAATAGTATTCTCATCCTTTTATAGACAATTTTATTTAATATAAAAAAGAATAAGACCCATAATGCTATAATAATCAGTCCTTGCACTGCCTCATTACTATTTCTACCTATTAATAACATAGATGGTAAATAGGTTGTGTAATAAAATGGAAAGAACTTCATAATAGTTACTACAACTTCTGGTAAAAGTACAAGTGGTATCATTGTTCCTGTAACAAATTCAGTTATATTATCGATTATCATTCTAAAAAAACCAATCTCTAGAAATTTAAATGATAAAATTCCAATAAAGAAATGAAGCTGAATCATAAAAACAAGCCCTAAGAAAATCATCAAAATTGAAATTAAAATTTGTATTGGATTTGATGTAAAAGCAAAATCTATTTTAAATATAAAAATCCATACAAAAGCAGAAATTAGATTAAATACTAAGTAAAAAAAAGTCATTCCTAAATTTTTAGCAAAAAAATAATTTTGTGTATCAATCGGAATAATCATGTATTTTGAAAATGTACCCAACTTTACACGATTGCATATCTCCTCACTTGTACTTCTTGACATATCAATACCTGATAAAAATGAACTTATTATATAATAAGACAACATTGAATTAAATGTAAAGCCAGAAACTATGTCATTTTCACCAAAAATTGCCTTCCACAAAATATAAACAAATAAAATTTTTATAATAGTAAACATCATGTTAACTACTACATCAAACCTCCAAATAAGTTGTACTTTGAAATTAATTTTAGCTATTTCATAGTACTTTCTTATATTTTGTTTAAATTTATAAAACCATGATTGTCTTGAATATGCTTCATTATAGTTGTTCATAATACTCTTCACATCCTTCTTTGTATATTCGTTCTACAACATTCCCTATATCTTCTTCTTCAATTGTTACATCCTCAACATCATACTTATCAAAAATCCATTTAACAGTTTCATTCCCCTTTTCTTTTGGCACAATTACTGATGTTTTATGTTTTGTTTGCTCAATAATCTTACAGTCTTTTGGAAATAAAATTTTGGTTTCATCAGTAAAGCTAACTGTTATTTTCTTATATTTTTGAAAATGATTAAATAATTCATCTGTAGAGCCATCATATATTTTATGACTATTTTCTATGACAATACTTCGACTACAAAGGCTCTTAATATCTTCCATATAATGAGATGTAAGCATTATTGTAGTACCTTTTTTCTCATTTACTTCTTTCAGAAAATACCTAATTTGTTTTTGTGCCACTGCATCTAGACCTATTGTTGGTTCATCTAAAAATAAAATTTTAGGATTATGAAGAAGTGCTACAATAAGCTCCATTTTCATTCTTTCTCCTAAAGAAAGTGTTCTAACTTGAACATTTAGATAATCAGATACTTCAAACAACTCTATAAAGTAATCCAAATTCTTTTTATACTCTTCATCAGATATATCATATAGTTCTTTAAACAATAGAAATGTATCTGCTGGTGTCAATTCAAAAAATAGCTGACTTTTTTGCCCCATAACAACAGCATATTGTTTTTTAAAATTATTTTCTAACTTATTTGGATAATAACCCATGACAGAAATTTTTCCAGATGATGGCGCAATAATTCCAGTCATCATCTTAACAAGAGTTGTTTTTCCAGCTCCATTTTGACCTATTAATCCGACAAATTCTCCTTTTTCTATTTTTAAATCAAGGGATGATATAGCTGTTTTTTCTGTATATTTTCTATTAAATAAAGATTTTATGCTTCCCATAAGTCCTGGCTCTTTCTCAAATCTTCTATAAGATTTAGTCAGTTCATTAAGTTCAATAATACTCATTTTTATTGCCTCCATATCTTGTATTTTCTACAAAAAAAAGTCCACAGGTATTTATATCTGCCTTTTTATGTGGTATACATATTTACCTACACAAAAACAGAAAACTCCTGTGGACTAGAAAATTTAATCTTTTCTATTTCAACATAATTATATTCAAAATAACACTATGTAAAATTAATAAAGGTGTAGCAGATTAAAGCCCACTACACCACAATTTAACAAAGTAATATATAATAATATTATTATTTGTTGTCATATGTTAGTTATCTATAAAGGCAGAGCAAGACACAACAATTAAATGTATCAAAAATACACTTAAAAATTCTGATTAAACAGAATACATATGCGTCTCCAACTATTTATTTATTTGTTGGTTACCATTATATATAACTCCGACATTAAGACACTCCTTTACTAATATTATTGTTGATATTCTATCATAAAACTTTTCTATGTTCAAGTATAATTTAAGATACTCATATATTTATCTTATTTATTTACAATTGAAATTTAATTTCATTAATTAGTTTAAGCAAAATTTAAAAATACAGTATTTATATTAGAAATAACACTCCTATACTCCCTTCTTCCAAAGTACACTATTATACAAATCAGATGCAATTTTTTTAATTTTATATTATAATATTGTCACAAGCTTCCAAATAAATAGTACTAACTAAAAGAATTATAAACTAAAAATCTTAAGGGGTTACTCTATGGAAAATAATACAGTACAAGAACAATTATGTGATTTATCAAAAAAAATCTGGCACATTTATACTTTAAATCCAGATGATGATGGCGTACAATTTATCATTTCTTTATTAGATGATAATTTTACATTGTTTGGAACAGGAAAGCATGAATTCTATACATCATTAGAAAACTTCATTATAAATCTTGAAAAAGACCAACAAGAATCAGAAGAAATAAATTTTAAAATTATAGATGAATGGTACTCATGTACTAAAGTTACAAATGAAACTTTTATAGTATATGGAACGCTATGGGTAATAGAAGAAGAGTACTTAGAAAAAGACATATATATAGAAATGGATACTAGATTTACTATGGTATACAAAGTTATAGATGGTAAAATCACACTGCTCCATGTACACCATTCTATTCCAAACTTTGAGCAAGCAAAAGATGAATACTATCCTAAAACAATAACTGAAAAAGCAAAGGAAGCTCTAGCTATGGCTCATGAGTTTAAGTTAAAATCAGAAAAAGACCTTATGACTGGATTATATAATCGTCATTTTTTTGAAGTACATATAAAAGAAATGCTAGAAACTACTTCATGTGGGTATTTTTATATTTTTGATTTAGATAATTTTAAGCAAATAAATGATATATTTGGCCATGTTAGAGGAGATGAAATATTAATACAATTTGCTAATATTTTGACTAAAGTGTTTGCCAATGATGCTATTATTGGAAGGCTTGGAGGAGATGAATTTGCTGTATTTGAATATATCAATCAGTCTAAGGAAGATGTTGAAAATAAGGCAAAAAAAGTTGCAAAGTTATGTTCTGATAGCAATTCTTGCTCTATAGGTATATCAAAACTAGAAAGTAATTTAGATACTTTTCAATCTTTATATAAACAATCTGATTATGCTCTATATTATACAAAACGAAACAACAAAGGAAATTTTAGTTGGTTTTAAGATTAAAGAATTTCAGATGTATAAAATAACCTCCTAACTGGTATGTTATTGCTTTATTCTATCTTTATTTAAACTGATACATCTATAGTAAGAATCCTATTGGTGATTACAACCACAAACGCCTTTTGTTAGATAAGTAAATGCAACAACTGCTTTTTAAGCATTATTTGATGTATTTGTAAATGGATACTAAAAGAACATAAAAAGTATCTAGACACAGAGCCGATAACTGCTACTACTCACAAGTTCATCGGCTCTGTGTCTGTTCCTCTAGCTCTCAGATAACTAAAACTTCAATAAATAAGTAGCTTTTCAATCCATCAACGAATGAATAAATAGGTAAAAATGACTACACTCAGGTTTGAATTATCTTATTTATTTTTTAAATATTTTTGAATTGTTTTATTTATTTTTGCAATGTTTTTGAATTTCTTTTCCTTTTCTGCCAAATAGTTGCCCTTATCTTCTGCAAAGACTGCTTCGGTTTTCAGCCTACGATAAGATTCCCACCTTTTAGGCGAAAGTTTACCCTGCTCAATGGCTGACCAAATAGCACAGCCTGGTTCTGAGGTATGGGTACAGTTGCGGAAACGACATTTTCCGAAATAAACTTCCACATCTGTAAAGCTTTTATCCAGTCCATTTGAAACATCCCACATTCCTAACTCTCGCATACCTGGTGTGTCAATAACTATACCCCCACCTGAGATTAGAAACAACTCCCTTCTAGTCGTGGCATGTCGCCCCTTATCATCATCTATGCGAATTTCCTTTGTATTCAGTCGTTCCTCACCCAACAGACAATTAATTAATGAAGACTTTCCGACTCCTGAGGAGCCAAGCAGAGCAACAGTACATCCAGGTTTGATATACTTGAAAATCTGTTGCCATCCATATGGCTCTATAGATGAGGTAACGACTACATCCACACCAAAAGCTACAGAATCAATTACCTGTAGCTTGCGAAGCAAGTTGTCACACAGGTCCGCTTTAGTGAGTATCACTACTGGAATAGCCCCACTTTCCCATGCTAGAGACAGATACCTCTCCAATCGATGAAGATTGAAATCCTTGTTCAATGACATGCACAGAAAAACAATGTCAATGTTAGCTGCAACCACCTGCTCCTCATTTGTCTTTCCAGAAGCCTTACGCACGAACAGGTTTTTTCTGCGGAGCACATGATGAATAATAGCATTACCATTTTTGTCAGTGCAACGATCCAACATAACGAAATCGCCAACAGCTGGAAAGTCAGATGGTATGGTAGCCTCAAAACGTAGTTTTCCTGAAACTTCTGCAAAAAGTTCACCATTTGCACAGATAGCCTGATATATACTCTTTTCCTGTGACACAATTCGTGCAAGGTACAAATCAGGATATTCGACAATCTGAGCAATAAAACTGTCATCCAGACCATATTCTCTCAAATCAATCTGCTCTGTGCTCTTCATTTTTCTTCCTCCTTCTCCATGATTTCAGTGAATTTTTCCAAAGGGAAAGGTGGCTGTGCTAATGGCTTTAATGCAATCGACATTAATTTCATTGGATTGTCATCTGCTGCCACTCGGTTAGAGCTAAGATGACCACAGCGTGTACAACGATGAATGATTGCCCACTCACCATTTTTTCTTACCCATACTCCAATGGGTTCCATATCACCATCACAATCTGCGACACGGTCACCAGGAATAATATCCACATGAAGACTGTGTAGGCAATGAGGACAGTGATTTCTATGCTGTGTCCCAGAGCCTTCTGGAACTACAAGGCAACCACACTTTTTGCAAATAAAATTATCTAGACAAGTGTTATCCTGATAATAAGCTCGCTTTCTATTTGTATAATTCATTTTTAAATCCTCCATATCTTGTATTTTCCACAAAAAAAATCCACAGGTATTTATATCTGCCTTTTTATGTAGTATACATATTTACCTACACAAAAACAGAAAACTCCTGTGGACTAGAAAATTTAATCTTTTCTATTTCAACATAATTATATTCAAAATAACACTATGTAAAATTAATAACGGTGTAGCAGATTAAAGCCCACTACACCATAATTTAACAAAGTAATATATAATAATATTATTATTTGTTGTCATATGTTAGTTATCTATAAAGGCAGAGTAAGACACAACAATTAAATGTATCAAAAATACACTTAAAAATTCTGATTAAACAGAATACATATGTGTCTCCAACTATTTATTTGTTGGTTACCATTATATATAACTCTGACATAAAGCAAGACACTCCTTTACTAATATTATTGCTGATATTTTACCACAAAATATTTTTATATTCAAGTATAATTTAATGTACTCATATATTTAGGTTTGTCTAATTTCTTTATTCTATAGCATTTAGGGGCTTTTTCAAATCTAATATTCACTCAATATTAATTTTTTATATTAAGTGTTTTTATATTTTTTCTTATGATAATAGATAGAGAGAATAAATATAATTCTATAAATTTGTTATTTTATAACAGTGTTCCAAAAATATAATACAAGTACTACTCATTTTATTCAATCCATTTTCTTCTATTGGAAAATGCCCTGCACCTTCAAGCATAGTAATCCTTTTATCGCCTGTTAATCGGTCAAAAAACAGTTTACTTAATGATATATCTGTCCAACAATCATTTTCAGGATGAACTAATAATACTGGACAATCATTAAAATTTTCTGGCTCTATACTAACAGAAGGGTTCAGCATCCCATATAAAAAAGAGATTGTTACCTTACTTCCAGAAGATTTTTTATCCTTGATAAGAATTTTAGCTAAGTTTTTATTATTTGCAATTTTTTTCATATTGCCAACTAGTTTAATTGGTATCTTGAAATTGGGAAATAATTTATTTGCTATAGGTAAGCATTTTTTGCTTACTTTTCCTATGAGTGGTGAAATAGCTGTTTGTTCAATTATTATTGGAATACGTTGGTCTAAAAAGCAAGAAGCCATTAATGCATATATATTTTTACAATTACAGGCCACTTGATATGCTAAAAATCCGCCTGCACTTAGTCCAAATAATGATATTTTTTTACCTTTATCTTGAAAGTAGTTAACCAAAAAAGTTCCACAATCAACCCATGTATCATAAGTAATTTCCAAAACACTTAATATTTCTGTATTCCCATAAAGTGGCAAATCAGGGCAAATCACTTCATATCCTGCTTCTACTAAAGGTAGAGAAAGACTTGAAAGCAATCGCCCATTCCCACCAACCCCATGAAATACAATAACAGTACCCTTGTGATTATCAACTTTATAGTGGTCAATATGAATGTTTATTCCTTCCCATTTTATAAAATATTCGTTAGGTAAATTTTTTTCTCTTAACTGATTATTTAAAGGTAAATATGGTTGAACTAATTTCCATTCTGTTTGATTGTAATAATATTGCATATTTTACTATGCTCCTCTCATTTTAATTAATGATATTTTATTTTTAGACAATATTGTTATATTTGTCCAATTAATCCCGTACAAAGTATGCGAAATATTTTAGAAAACTGCAAGTATGCTTCATATGAGTCCTCATACTCAATGAGTATGTATTTCATACAATCTATTAACATATTAATTATCATTTTAGAATAATGAAAATCTTCTATGTTTAAATGCCATTGTAAATGCTTACATAAATCATTAATAATTCTTTCTTTGTAAACTACTAAATTAGTGCTTTCTAACTTAAGAAGAATAATCATATTTTTATTTAGAAAATATTTAAATCCACTTTTTTCTAAAAAGTTGTTTAAATCCTCTAGATATAGTAAAGCTGATTCCTTTGTTAACACTTTATTTTCTTCTAAGCAAATGTGATTTGATAGATTTTCCTCAACTACATTGATAGTTGGCATTATTATAAATTTCAAAAGTGCTTCCTTATTAGGATAGTAATTATACATATTTCCAATAGATGTATGAGCTTTTTTTGCTATAGTTCTCATAGAAGAATTTTCATAACCTTTTTTTAAAAATTCATTTGTTGCAACTTCTGCAATTTTCTTTTTTATTTCTTCTTTTTTTATCTGCATCTTTAGTAATCCTCCTAGAAATATCATACTTGCAGAGAATAATAATTACAATGTATGTTCATTATTAAAAAACAGAACTTTAATTTTGTTCATTATTGAATTATGAAATAGAAAAAAGGCTCCCTAAAGAGCCTTTCCTGTTTTTATTGTTTAAATCTTAATATAAACGTTACTATTGCTTGATTATCTTAGCTACAGTTTCCACATGTGTAGAATGAGGGAACATATCTACAGGCTGTGCCTCAATACATTTAAATCCATGCATATTTAGATAATCTAAATCCCTTGCTAAAGTAGAAGGATTACAAGAAACATAAACAATTCTCTCAGGATTCATTGAAATAATTGTCTCTAAAACCTTTTCGTCACAACCCTTTCTAGGTGGGTCTACAACTACAACATTAGCAGCCTTACCCTCACTATACATCTTAGGGACAACCTCTTCTGCCTTACCCACATAAAATTCAGCATTATGTATATTGTTTAACCTAGCATTTACTTTAGCATCTTTTATAGCATCTTCTATAATTTCTATTCCATAAACTTTTTTAGCCTTTTGTGCTAAAAATAAAGATATTGTACCTATACCACAATAAATATCAAAAACAGTATCAGTATCCTTTAAATCTGCATATTCAAGAGCTTTATCATATAATACCTTAGTTTGTATAGGATTTACTTGGAAAAATGATAATGGAGAAATCTCAAATACTAAATCTCCTATATAATCATTTATTTTACCATCTCCATACACAACTATATTCTCTTTTCCAAGAATGGCATTCGTATTTTTTTCATTTATATTTACAACTAAAGTCTTAAATCCAGGTATATTTTCCTCTAATACTGAAGCTAATTCTTTAAGATATGGAAGTCTATTTCCATTAGCAACTAATACAACCATTACTTCTTTAGTCGTAAATCCAATTTTTGTCACCAAATGTCTAATTACTCCAGTCTGAGCCTTTTCATCATATATGCTTACCTTATAAGCTCTTATATATGTTTTTATTATCTTAACAATTTTATCATTTAGTTCATGTTGTATTACGCATTTTTCTGTCGATATTACATCGTGAGTCTTCTTTTTGTAAAAACCAATAATAGGAACTCCATTGTTCTTTTGTATTGGAAATTGAGCTTTATTTCTATATCTATATGGCTTCTCCATGCCTATAGTATCATGAACTATCACATCATCCAACTTACCTATTCTTGTAAGTACTTGTTTAACTTCATTTGTTTTCATTTCAAGTTGTTTATTATAGTCTAAATCTTGTATTTGGCACCCTCCACAATCCTTAAGATTGTCACTACACACTCTTTTTACTCTAAATGGAGACTTCTCTATTATTTCAACAATGTCTCCTACTGCATAATTTTTCTTGACCTTATTAATTTTAACTTTAACTTTATCTTGTATTAATCCGCCCTCTACAAAAACTGTAATACCATTGTACTTTCCAACGCCTACTCCACCTTGTCCAATGTCTACTATATCTACAATATACATCTCGTTTTTTGAAAGCATAAATCACCCTCCAATCACCATATTAAATTTAAACCCTTACAAATTTTTTTCTTTAAATTTATATTAAAATCGTGCTATTAACTAAACTATATTTTTTACTAAGCTACAATATTTTATTTTACCAAAAAAAAAGGAGCTTATAAAGCCCCTTGACAAAATAAATTTATTATTTTCTTATAAAACTCTAGTTGAACCTCTATATATTACACCTCTTGATGCATCTACTGTTACAACTTCTCCATCTGTTACTAGATTAGTTATATCATTTGCAGACACAACAACTGGTATATCTAAATTTATTCCTACAATAGCTGTATGCGATGTCATTCCACCATTTTCAGTTACTACAGCTCCTGCTTTTTCTATATAATTGTTCATTTCAGCATCAGTAGTTGTAGAAACTAATATATCTCCTTTATTGAAGTCTACACAAGTATCTCCATTTTTTATTATACGAACTTTACCTTCTACTGTTTGATTACCTACACCTATCCCTTGAACAATTTCTTCACTTATTACATGAACTTTTATTAAGTTAGTAGTTCCGCTCACTCCTACTGGTACTCCAGCAGTTATAACTACTAGTTCTCCATTATCTATATAATCCGCTTGTCTAGCTGCTTCTATTGCCTTTTCTATAACTTCATCTGTATTTCCTGCAACAGAAGATTTAACTGGATAAACTCCCCATGTAAGAGCTAGTTTATTCATAGTTTTTTCATTATTTGTAGTAGCTATTATTGGAGATTTTGGTCTAAATTTAGACACCATTCTAGCAGTATAACCTGAAGAAGTAGATGTTATTATAGCTGATGCATTTAAATCTACAGCTGTTGTACAAGTAGCATGACTTATTGCATCTGTTACTGTAACATTATTAGTACCATTTTCCTTTAACAATCTATCATAATCCAAAGTTTCTTCTGTTCTTTTTGCTATTGTAGCCATCATCTTTACAGCTTCTACAGGATATTTCCCAGCAGCAGTTTCTCCAGATAACATTATTGCATCTGTTCCATCATATATAGCATTAGCTACGTCTGTAACTTCTGCTCTTGTTGGTCTTGGATTTCTTATCATAGAATCAAGCATTTGTGTAGCAGTTACAACTGGTTTTGCTAATTCATTACATTTTTTTATCATCATTTTCTGAACTATTGGCATTTCTTCAGTAGGTATTTCAACACCTAAATCACCTCTAGCTACCATTATACCATCAGAGACTTTTAATATTTCATCTAAGTTTTCTACACCTTCTTGATTTTCTATCTTAGATATAATTTGTATATCAGTTGCATTGTTATTCTCTAAGATTTCTCTTATTGCTAGTACATCCGATGCTTTTCTTACAAATGAAGCAGCTATATAGTCTATACCTTGACTTATTCCAAATTCTATGTCGCTTATATCTTTAGGAGTTATTGCTGGTAAATTTATTTTTACACCAGGCACATTTACTCCTTTATGATTTTTTACTATTCCAGAATTTTCAACGATACATATTATATCTTCACCTTTTATTTCTTTTACTCTTAAACCAACTAAACCATCATCTATTAGTATAGAATCTCCTACTTTAACATCTTCAGCAAGACCTTTATAACTTACTGTACATATTTCTTTAGTTCCTACAACATCTTTCATAGTTATAGTAAATTTTTGTCCTTCTTCTAAAGATACCTCTGGGTCTGCAAAATTACCTGTTCTAATTTCTGGACCTTTAGTATCTAATAATATAGCAACTGGTTTATTTAGTTTTTCTCTAACTTTTTTTGCCATATCTATTCTTTCCTTGTGTTCTTCATGTGAACCATGGGAAAAGTTAAATCTGCACACATTAAGACCATTTTGCATAAGTTGAGTTAAAACTTCTTCACTTTGTGACGCTGGCCCTAGCGTACAAACAATTTTTGTTTTCTTTACATTATTTAACATATTTGCTCCTCCTGAAATATTATTTCACAGATTTATTTTAAATACTAAAATTTATATAGATAATATTTTTGCCATTTCATAAGCTTCTTTATCAAAAACTTTCTTTTGAGATAAAGCTTCACTTATTTCTAAGTCAATTATTTTGTTTTCTTTTATTCCGACAACTCTAGCCGACTTTCCATCTAGTAATAATTCTACAGCTCTTACACCAAGTCTGCTTGCTAGTATTCTATCAAATACAGTTGGGCTTCCTCCTCTTTGAACATGACCTAATACAGTTACTCTTAAGTCTGCTCCTGATTCCTTTTTAAGCTCCTTCTCTAAATCGCTAGCACTTCCAACTCCTTCTGCCAACACGATTATACTGTGTCTCTTACCTCTTTTTTGAGTAGTCTTTAATCTTAAAGCAACTTCATCTACTTTAATCTCTACTTCTGGTACTATTATAGTTTCAGCTCCCCCTGCAAGACCTGCATATAAAGCTAAATCTCCACAGTGTCTTCCCATAACTTCTACTATATTAACTCTTTCATGAGATGATGATGTATCTCTTATTTTACCTATAGCATCTATAATAGTATTCATTGCAGTGTCAAATCCTATAGTATAATCTGTATACGCTAAGTCATTATCTATAGTTCCTGGTATACCTATAGCTGGAAATCCTAAGTCACTAAGTTTTTGAGCTCCTGTAAATGAACCGTCTCCTCCAATTACAACTAAGCAGTCAATTTTATACTTTTTAAGAATTTTTACTGCCTTTAATCTACCTTCTTCTGTTTTGAATTCTTCACATCTAGAAGATTTTAATATAGTTCCTCCTCTGTGTATAATATCTCCAACAGAAGATAAGTTCATTTCAGTTAAATCTTCTTCTAATAATCCCTTATATCCTCTATTGATTCCATATACTTTGCATCCATAATATATTGCTGACCTTACAACCGCTCTAATTGCAGCATTCATTCCTGGAGCATCTCCTCCACTTGTTAGTAATCCTATAGTTTTCATTTTTTACCTCCTTGGATTTTATGTCAAATTTTTATTATAATCATTCTTATCATATCTTAATGGACTTTTTTCGTCCCTATATCATTTTTCAATCCCATTAAGACTAAAAAAATTAAATGTCCTTAAATGTCCATTTTGTGATATTATATCACAAAACGGACAATATTTTTCATATTATTATAATATATTTAGATTTTTATCCAAAAAATTAAGCTTTTATCTTTATGTTATCCTTAGGAAGTAATCTTTCTAAATTGTTTACAAATTCATCACATATAAAAGTCGATACTCCTGTCATTTTATATGCTTTGCGCTTACCATTTATATTTTCATCCATAGGATATAAGTATATACTGTCATTACCTGGATATTGTTTTGCTATTTCTATAATACTGTAAGTTGTATCTGTATCAGACATACTATCTATTTTTAAATACAGTTTTTTACCACTTTCTAATTTAACATTTTGTACATTTTTAGTTCTTACTGAATTATATTTTTTAGCTTCAAAATCAGTATTGTCTTTTATATCTTTTATTTCTCTAGCTATAAGTTTTGCATTTTCGCCTTCTTTTATACTTAATGTTCCTTTTACATAAATTATATTGTCTTCATTCAAAATAACATTATATTTTTGTAATAACTGAGGAAAAACTATTATTTCTATTGCACCATATAAATCTTCCAACTCAATAAATGCCATAATTTCATTTCTTTTTGTGGTTTTTATCGTTTTATTTACAATCATCCCACCCATTATTGCATCTGTTTCATTCATTTGTATATATGACTCTTCATCCTCTTTTAATGAATTTAACTTTCCATTATCTATAGATGTTTTTTCTTGTAATTCTTTTTCAAATTGCGATAAAGGATGCCCACTTACATACATTCCCAGAACTTCTTTTTCAAGATTAAGTCTCTCTCTTTCTTCATATTCTGGTCTTTTAGGTAGATTATATATTTGTTGAAAGTCGCTATCTTCTTCACTATCTCCAAAAGCATCAAATAATGAAATTTGACCTTGAACATTTTTCTTTCTGTCCATAGATACACTTTCTAGTAAAGTTTCATAACCAGCCATCAAACTAGCTCTATTTTCACTTATATTATCAAAAGCTCCACATTTTATTAAACTTTCTATTACTCTCTTATTTGTATCTTTTTGGTCTAATCTCTTAACTAAATCAACTAAGTCTATAAATAATCCATTAGACTCTCTTTCATCAATTATATTGTTTATTATATTCACACCAACATTTTTTACAGCAGCCAGGCCAAACCTTATGTTGTCACCTTCAACCGAGAATTTTGAAAAACTTTTATTTATGTCTGGTGGCAACACATCTATATCTAATGCTTTACATTCTCTTATATATTCAACTACCTTATCAGTATTTCCCATAACACTAGTTATTAAAGCTGCCATAAACTCAACAGGATAATATGTTTTTAAATAAGCTGTCTCATATGCTAAAACTCCATATGCAGCTGCATGTGATTTATTAAATGCATAACGAGCAAAATCTATCATATCATCAAATATTTTATTGGCTATTTCCTCTTCTACACCATTTCTAACACATCCTGCAATTTCTATGTTACCATCTTCATCAAATTTCCCATGAATAAAATATTGTCTTTCTTCTTCCATTACATCCATTTTTTTCTTACTCATGGCTCTTCTAACCAAGTCACTACGACCATAACTATATCCACCTAAATCTCTAACAACTTGCATAACTTGTTCTTGATATACCAAACATCCATATGTAACTTCCATTATTGGTTTTAATTTCTCATGTAAGTATGTTACATCTTTTGGATTACTTTTATTTTTTATATATGCTGGTATAGAGTCCATAGGACCTGGTCTAAATAGAGATATACCCGCTACAATATCTTCAAAATTATCTGGCTTCAGCTGTTTCATAAAACTTCTCATACCAGCACTTTCTAACTGGAATACTCCTAAAGTATTTCCAGATGAAAGCATTTCATATACTTTTGGATCATCATAGTCCATCTTTGAAAAATCTATATTTTCAGTATAATTTTTTATTGTTCTATTCTTTTCTATTAAATCAAGTGCATCTCTTATAACTGTAAGTGTTCTTAATCCAAGAAAGTCCATCTTTAAAAGACCAAGTTCTTCAAGTGTTGTCATAGTAAATTGAGTTGTGATTGCATCTTGATGCTTGTATAGAGGTACATACTCGTCTACAGGATTTTTGGATATAACAACTCCTGCTGCATGAGTGGAAGCATGTCTTAACATTCCCTCTATTTGCTTTGATATATTGATTATCTCTTTTGTTTCAGGGTCTTGGTCATATAAATCCTTAAGGTTTGGATTTGTATCTAATGCCTTATCTATCGTCATTCCTAAAGCAAATGGTATTTCTTTGGCTATCTTATCAACCTTATTGTAGCCTATATCTAATACTCTTCCGACATCTCTTATTGCAGCTTTTGCACCCATTGTTCCAAAAGTTATTATTTGTGCAACATGGTCATCACCATATTTTCGCTTTACATAGTCTATAACTTCTTCTCTTCTTTCATAGCAAAAATCTATATCTATATCTGGCATAGATATACGTTCTGGATTTAGAAAACGTTCAAATAGGAGAGAATATTTTATTGGGTCTATATCAGTTATCTTAAGTGTATATGCTACTATTGAACCTGCCGCACTACCTCTACCTGGTCCTACTATAATATTATTTTCTTTAGAAAAATTTATAAAGTCCCAAACTATTAAAAAGTATTCCACATAACCCATTTTTTCAATTACATCTAATTCATAATTTAATCTATCTAGTATCTCACTATCAGGATTATCATATCTCTCTTTTAATCCATTAAAACACAATTCTCTTAAATAAGTTTCTGGTGTATATCCATCTGGTACATCGTATTTAGGAAGATGTATAGTATTAAAATCAAACTCTACATTACACATATCAGCTATTTTTACAGTATTATCAATAGCCTCTAGTGCATATGGGAATAATTCTTCCATCTCTTCTCTTGATTTCAGATAAAACTCATCACTTCCAAATCTCATTCTATTTGGGTCATTTACTGTTTTACCCATTTGAATACACATAAGAACATCATGTATTTTTGAATCCTCTTTATTTACATAGTGGACATCATTAGTAGCAACTAATGGAATACCAAGTTCTTTGGATAATTTCACCAAACCAGAATTCACTTCTCTCTGTTCTGGTAAATTATGGTCTTGAATTTCTAAGAAGAAATTTTCTTCACCAAATATATCTCTGTAATCAATGGCAAACTTTTTTGCTTTTTCATAATTTCTATTCATCAAAGCACGTGCAACATCTCCTGCAAGACATGCAGAAAGTGCTATAATCCCTTCACAATGCTTTCTAAGTTCTTCCATATCGACTCTAGGCTTATAGTAAAAGCCTTCTACATATGAAGTCGATACTATTTTTATCAAATTTTTATAGCCTTCCATATTCTTAGCTAATAAAACTAAATGTCCTTGATATTTATCATAATTAGGGTCTTTATCTCTTAATCCACGCGCAGCTGTATAAACTTCACACCCTATAATTGGTTTTATTCCTTCTTCTATAGCTGTTTTATAAAAATCTATAACACCAAACATACAGCCATGGTCAGTAATAGCAATTGAACTCATATTTAATTCTTTAGCTCTTTTTATAAGTTTTTTCACCCTCGAAAATCCATCAAGTAAACTATACTCAGTATGTACATGAAGATGAGCAAAATCTTTTTCCATTAAATCACCTCCTGTTTTATAAATTTAATTTTACCACAAATACACATCTTAAAACAAAAACAGAGACTTTTATCTCAAAATAGGAATTAACTTCCACCTATAGCCCTATATGTTGAAATTAATTCTTATTTTGAGATTGTCCCCTCAAATTTATTATAATGATTTTTTTTTCAAGTCTGTTGCGATTTCTTCTATTTTTCTAAGTCTATGATTGACACCAGATTTTCCTATTGGCGGGTCTAACATCTCTCCAAGCTCCTTGAGAGTCATATCTTCATACTCAATTCTAATCTTGGCTATTTCTTGTAAATTTTCTGGTAAGCTACTAATCCCTATAGTTTCTTGTATTAGTCTAATATTTTCTACTTGTCTTACGGCTGCATTTACTGTTTTAGAAAGGTTAGCTGTCTCGCAATTTACTATTCTGTTTACATTGTTTCTCATTTCTTTTACTATTTTAGTATTTTGGAGACTTAAAAGAGCGTGGTGTCCTCCTATAATACTTAACAAATCTGATATTTGTTCACTCTCTTTAAGATAAACAACATAGTTATTTTTTCTAGCCACAATTTTACTATTAAAGCCTAAAGAATTTATAAGTTCTTTTAATGAATCTGCAAAATCCTCATTGTTCGTTACAAATTCCATATGATAGTTTTTTTCTGGGTCACTTATAGAACCTGCACCAAGAAAAGCTCCTCTTATAAAGGCTCTTTTACATCCATCATGTTTAACTAAACTTTCTGGAACTATATTTATAGTAAAAAATCCCTCTTTTTCTTCCAATACACCTAACTTTTTTAATAACATTTCTGAACCCATTTCACTTGTTACCATTAACACATAACTATTATTTCTCTTTAACATTTGATTTTTATTTACAGAAATTGTAGTATTTATGCTGAAATTCTTTTTTAATAACTTAAAGACTTTACGGGCTATTGAGTTTAATTCTGTTGTTATTTTTAAATTTAGTTTTTTATATCCAACAATTTGTATACTTCCCCCTGATTTAACTAGAGCTGACAGTTCAGCTATATTACAACATTCATTCTCAGATACAATTCTCGCTAGTTCATTTTTGGTTTCAGTTGAAAAAGACATATATATCACCCATTAACTAATTTTTCTTTAACCTTTTTTTTATTTCTTGTAAGGCAACCTTTATTATCTCCTTTTCATCATCATACCTAGCTAGGTCTACCACTCTATCTAGATGGATAAATTTAGCATCAATAAAGCCTTCCTCTTTTTGTGGAATAGTATCCATATTTTTCGCTTGCATTAAGTACCAAAAAACTGTTTTATGAACTGCTCTATTTTCATCCCAGTTTTCTTTGAATGTATAGTGTATTTCACCTAAATATTTCAATATATCTGCTTTTACTCCAGTTTCTTCACTTACTTCACGTAACGCTGCCTCTTGGTTATTTTCCCCTTCTTCTACTTTTCCTTTGGGTAGCACCCAATCTCCATTGAACTTCCTTAGTAAAAGAATTGTATTGCCAAACAGGACTACACCACCAGCACTAACCTCTTCTCTCATCGATGTTCACTCCTTAAAACTAACATAATGATAAGGATTTCTACACTTTTTTTTAAAATCCTTTTTTACTAACTTTTGTTGTAATTATGACTTAGGGCTAACTCAATAACTATGTTAGATATATATTTTGCATCATGTCTTATATAATTATTTTTTATTTCAATCAAATTTTTTTCTACAGTTTTTATACCCATCTCTTTTAACTTATCTTTTTGTTTTTTATCTAGTAAAACCTGTTCTGCTCCATCTTGTTTATATAAATCAAGCATTCCTTCTGGCAATATTTCGTTATTTGCTATCACATAATCTATCAAATTATTGTCAGTATGCTTTATTATCGCATTAACATGTTCTAATACATTATATCCTTCTGTTTCCCCTGGCTGAGTCATTATATTTGATATATACACTTTTGGTGCTAAAGAGGCTTTAATGGCGTCTACAACACCATCTACAAGTAGATTTGGTATTATACTCGTATATAAACTTCCAGGACCCATAATTATAATATCAGCATCATAAATAGATGCAATAACATCTCCCAATGGTTTAACATCTTTAGGATTTAAGAAAATTTCATCAATAGAACTTTTTTGATTCTTTGATTCTTCAGGTATACTAGATTCACCATTTACTATTTCACCATTTTTTAATTTAGCAACTAAGTTTACATCTTCTAGTGTTACTGGCAAAACCCTACCTGTTATAGCAAAAATCTCACTTAATTTATACACAGCTTTTTCAAAGTTTCCATATAATCCATTCATAGCAGCTAAAAATAGATTTCCAAAACTTTGACCTTTTAAAAGTCCTTCTGTAAACCTATATTGCATAACTTCATTCATAGTTGGTTCTATATTTGCAAGTGCTAATAGGCAATTTCTTATATCTCCTGGTGGAAGCATTCCTAAGTCTTCTCTTAATACTCCTGAACCTCCACCATCATCAGCAACAGTAACAATCGCAGTTATATTCTGTGTAGAGTGTTTAAGCCCCCTCAGAAACACTGATTGACCAGTTCCTCCACCTATTACTACTACATTGGGGTCTCTATTTTCGATAACAGACCTCTGAAATAACCTTACTTTTTCATTTTTTGCTTTCTTATATATAAATAACGATACAATTAATGCAATCCAACCTAAAATTCCTACAATAATAAGTAATTTAGCCATGTTTGCCTCCATTATCGTAACATAGAGTCTCTGTGTTTTTTTACAACTCTATATCCTTTATTAGATAAATCCTCCGCTATAAGATTTGTTATAGTAACTGACCTATGTCTTCCACCTGTACATCCAACACCAATTACTAGATGTTGTTTTCCTTCTTCTATATATTGAGGTACTAAGAAATGAATCATATCTAAAAGCTTCACATAAAATTCTTCACTAATTTTAGAATTCATGACATAATCTCTGACTTCTTTATCGTCACCAGTTTTAGATCTCAATTCTTCAATATAATATGGATTAGGAAGAAATCTTACATCGAATACTAAATCTGCGTCAGCAAGTATACCATGTTTAAATCCAAAAGATACTACAGATATAGTTAGATTAGGATTCTCTTCACCAGAAGAGTATATTTTCTTTATTTCTTCCTTAAGGTCTTTCGGTTTCATATTAGTTGTGTCAATTATGCATGTAGAAAATCCCTTTAAAGGCTCCATTATTTTTCTTTCCATTTTTATACCTTCTGGAATTTGCATGTCTTTCGCCAATGGGTGATTTCTCCTTGTCATTTTATATCTCTTTAACAATACATCATCATTACAATCTAAATACACCATTTCATATTCATAATTTTCTTTTTCCAAGTAGTTTAAACTCTCATGAAGAGCTTCAAAAAACTTTCTTCCTCTTATATCTATACCTAAAGCAACTTTATCAATACTTGAGTTTGGTTGATAACATAATTCTGCAAATTTAGTTATCAAAGCAGGAGGTAGATTATCTACACAATAAAATCCCATATCCTCTAAAGCTCTCATTGTTTCACTTTTTCCAGACCCTGAAAGACCTGTAACTATAACAAATTTCATTGCTAACTCCTCCTTTTTATCTTCAGTCTATTACACTTTTATCTTTTGTTTATTACACTATAATATTTTCTACTAATGATATATCCATATTTGAATCATATACAGCTTTCATAGCTCGTTTAAAATCACCCACTCTTTCTGGGCAATGTGCATCTGACCCTATTATAAATTTATTTCCTATTTCTTTTATTTCGTTTATTTGTTTTACATTTAAAAAAGAATGGCTACTATTTATTTCAAGCCTCGTATCTGTCTTTTTTGCTACCTTTGCTACTTCTTCTATATATACATCACCTTTATCACCAGGATGTGTAATTACAAAAATATCATTATTATTCATAGCATTTATTACAGCTTTTGTATTATACTCTTTTGCTTTTTCAGTTTTAAAAATATAATTATTACAATGATTTAATAAACTTCCAAATGATGTAGGAGTAGAACCAAAATGGTATCCAGCCATGATATAGTCAAGTTCTTTTATAAATTTGTCATCCATGTCTATATTACCTTTATCATCTAATATGTTACACTCCATACCCAAAAGTATATTTATATCACTATATTTATCATTCAAAGAATTTACGTCTTCTCTCATTTTATGAATATCTTTCGTCTTTACACCATATGCAATATGCTTATAACTATGGTCTGATATTCCTATTGTCTTTATCCCTTTAGCAATGGCCACCTTTACATTATCTTCAATAGTTCCCTTACCATGACTATATAATGTATGTGTATGATAATCAGCCAATATCTTCATTTGTTAATCCTCTCCAAGTATTTTGACTTCTTCTTCCAACATAACCCCAAACTTGGCATATACAGAACTTTTTATAACATATATTAAATCTAAAATATCTTTAGCACTTGCTTCTCCTAAATTAACCACAAATCCACAATGCTTCTCAGATACTTGAGCACCTCTCAAAGTAAGTCCTCTTAATCCAGTTTCTTCTATTAACTTACCTGCAAAATATCCTGTTGGTCTTTTAAATGTACTTCCTGCACTAGCAAAATTTAATGGTTGCTTAGTTGTTCTTCTTGTTGTTAAATCATCCATTAAACTTTTTATTTCATCATAATTTCCTTTTTGCAAATCTATTTCTGCTGATAAAGCTATATATCCATTTTTCGCTATTATACTTTTTCTATACCCAAATTCCATCTGTTCATTTGACAGTTCAAAGATATTGCCTTCCATATCTATTAATCTTACTGATTTTACTATATCTTTCATTTCACCACCATATGCTCCTGCATTCATGGCTAATGCTCCACCTAATGTTCCAGGTATACCTGAGGCAAACTCAAATCCTTTTAGTTCTTGTTTTTGTAGAGCTTTACCTAAAACAGATAATAAAGCTCCTGACTGAGCAATTATTTTAGTACCCTTTATCTCATAAGAATTAAAGTTGTCTGCAAGTTCTATTACTATGCCTCTTATTCCACCATCTTTAATTAGAATATTCGAACCATTTCCAATTATTAAATATGGCATAGATTCTTTTTTCACTAACTGAAGTACATTTTTTAGCTGTTCTTCAGTTCTAGGTCTAACCAATATATCTGCTGGACCTCCAACTCTAAATGAGATATGTTTTTTCATAGGTTCATCTATTTTTATATCATCTTTGCTTAATATATTTAATAAATTTTCATATATATCTTGATTATTCATTGTATTTCCTCCCAAATTATACTAAACTTCAGTTGTCAGTATTGTCTAAATTATATTAATGTATAGTATTAACTATATTCAATAATATATGATTTTGCTTATCATACAGATTTCATATTTTTAAGTTTTTTAATTCCAAACTATATTCAATAAATATATAATAAAGTAAAAAAAAAAAAATAACAACATATAAAAGAACATAAATAATTTAAAAAAAGCATCAATATCGCTGATATCAATGCTTTAAAAGGCTATTTAATTCGTATTATTTATCTAACTATTTTTCACATAGCAAAGATAATAAATTCCTCCAACTATTATAGAACCTCCAACTACATTTCCAAGCGTTACAAATACCAAATTAGTTATTAATTGAACCATAGTAATATCTGCTCCTAATGCCATTCCCATTGGTATAAAAAACATATTTGCAACACTATGTTGGAATCCACATAAAACAAATAACATTATTACTGTCCAACATGAAGCTAACTTAGATACTATATCTTGAGATGCTGTAGCCATCCATACAGCTAAAACTACTAAAATGTTACAAAGTATTGCTTTTAAAAACATTGAAACTATCGTTGAATTAACTTTAGCTTCTGCTACAGCTATGGCTTTTGTAGCTGCATCCCCTGTTAATGTAGAAGAATAGTATACAAGTGCCACTAAAAGTAGTGAACCTACTAGATTGGCAAAATAAACTAGTCCCCAGTTTCTTAGCATTTTTCCCAATGTTATTTTTTTGTCCATAAGCGGAATAAGCATTAAAGTATTTCCAGTGAATAACTCTGCTCCTGCTACCACTACAAGCATAAGACCTACTGGAAAGACCATAGCACTTAAAAAACTAGCTATTCCTGCGTCTATCTTACCAAAAGTCTGGCTAACTATTATACTCCCCAATCCCCCAAAACCTATAAATGCTCCTCCAAATAAACCTAATAAAATTGCATTTTGTGTTGAAATATTCGCTTTTTTAATACCTGCACTTATAGTTGCTTGTGCAGTTTCCCCAGGTGTCAAGAATCCTTTACTCATAAATCCTTCCCCCTTAAAAATTATACTTTTCCTTGTCTTTTTATGGCAATAATTATATAATAACAATATGATATATAATAAATTTTATTAATATAAAAAATTTTCTATATGCTTATATATACTTATGTCTATATAATTATATTATTTATTATATACTAACTTTGTTAATTTCGAAATAATTATATTTAAATTGAAAAATTTACCTTTTGATTATTTATTTTACTTTTTTATTATTGAGGTATTATATATAATAGATATATGTTCGAGTTATTATATATAATTACTGATTTTACTAAATACCCAAAAGGAGGAAATTTTATGTTTAATATATCATTTTTCGAAATGTCAATATATGAAATAACAGTTACTACAATATATGTAATTAATTTCATGGTTATACTAAATCTCATTTTTAGAGAAAAGAGAAATATAAACACAACTCTAACATGGCTTCTTATATTAGTATTAATACCAGCTCTTGGATTTATACTTTATATGGCTTTTGGTAGAAATATTTCAAAAAACAATATGTTTAGAGTAAAAGAAAAGGACGATAAGATAATCAAAAGCAATATACTAGATACTCAAGTTAAATTACAATCTACATCTGAAATTGATTCAGAAATACATCAACATAAGGATATGATTTATGCATTAGCTAATTCAAATAATGCTCATTATACCAATAATAATGATGTGTGGATTTACGCTGAGTCTAGTCAATTTTTTAACACTCTTCTTGAAGAACTTAAGAAAGCAAAGAAATATATAAATATACAGTTTTACATTTTCAAAGATGACAAAATTGGAACTGAAATAATTGACATTCTAGTAGATAAGGCCAAAGAAGGTGTAGAAGTAAGACTTTTATTTGACGCCGTTGGTGGTAGAACACTAAAAAATAGTACACTTTCTAGATTAAAAGAAAGTGGTGTTAAAGTTGGAAGTTTCTTTCCATCATTCTTAAAAATTGTAAACTTTAACTTAAACTACAGAAACCACCGAAAAATTGTTGTCATTGATGGAAAAGTAGGATTTGTAGGTGGATACAATGTTGGAGACGAATATCTAGGTAGAAATCCAAAATTTGGTCTATGGAGAGATACACATACTAAACTTACTGGTGATTGTGTAATTGACCTAAATATGAGATTTATCCTTGATTGGAGATATACAACTAAAGAAGATTTAGATTTAGAAAAGTACTTCGCAGAAAGTGAAACACCTTCTGATTGTCCTTCTGAAAATATTGGGATTCAAATAGTATCAAGTGGTCCAGATATATCAGAGCTCGATGAAATTAAATATGGTTACCTTAAAATGATTCAGAAAGCTAGAAAGTATATATATATACAGAGTCCTTATTTAATACTTGACTCAACATTTATAGATACTTTAAAAATAGCTTGTTTATCTGGTGTTGATGTAAGAATTATGATTCCTTCTAAACCTGACCATCCTTTTGTATACTGGGCATCATATTCATATGCTGGAGAACTTTTAAAATTTGGAGCTAAAATCTACACTTATGGTGAAAATGCATTTTTACATGCTAAGACAATAGTTATAGATGACTCTATATGTTCTATAGGAACAGCTAATATGGATATAAGAAGCTTTGAGCTTAATTTTGAAGTAAATGCCTTTATGTACTCTTCAAAAAAAGCACTAGAGCAAAGAGTTATATTTGAAAATGATATTTTAGATTCAAAAGAAATAACATTAGATGTATATAATTCTAGGTCTACTTATATAAAAATCAAGGAATCAATTTCTCGACTATTATCATCAGTTTTATAAATCTTTTATTCTATAAAAATTTTACCTTTTGGTTTATTTTTTAAAGTTTTTTATATATATTATTTTTTTTTTATTGAATTCAGTCCATTTTTTTTATTTTTTTTAACTATTCTGAATTATTTTATATTATAATAGACTAGTATAGTTTTTTTTTAATAGGTAACTTTTTTGCATTGTTTTTATGAATAAAGAAATTGTTGTATATTATTCTTTCTTTATTGTTTTGGTTTTGTTCACCAACATAATATTGGTGTCAACGCATGGTTAATTATTTTATGAAAAATAATAACTTTAAAAAGAAAAGGGGGATTTGTTATGTGCGATTTTATTTCACACAACAAGCAGTTATTTGACGAATTAGATATATTTATTGACTCTCTTGCAACAAAAGAAGGTGCTTTGATACAAGTTCTACATGAAGCTCAAGGTATATTTGGATATCTTCCAAAAGAAGTACAACTTCATGTTGCTAAAAGACTTGGAGTAGCTCCTGCAAAGGTATATGGGGTTGTTACATTCTATTCTTATTTCACTACAGAACCTGTAGGTAAGTATAAAATAAGTGTCTGTCTAGGTACTGTATGTTTTGTAAAAGGTGCTGATAAGATATTAAGTGCTTTTGAAAAACAGCTTGGTATAAAAGTTGGAGAAACTACTAGTGATTTTAAATTTTCTTTAGAAGGTTTAAGATGTTTGGGGGCATGTGGTTTAGCTCCAGTTGTTACTGTAAATGGTAAAGTTTATGGTAAAGTAAAACCAGATCAAGTAAGCGAAATATTAGATACTTATAGAGAATTAGAATTGAATTGTTAAGAGGGGTGAATAAATAATGCGTAAAGTAAATTCATTTGATGAATTAAAAGTTTTAGCTGATGAGCTAAAACCTAGTCTTAGCCTAAGAAAAAATTATTCTAAGGAAAATGTATTAAGAAGAGAATTACTTGTTTGTTGTGATACTGGATGTACATCTTCAAACAGTATGGAAATAGTTAGTGAATTAGAAAATGAAATAAAAAAATCAGGAATACAAGACAAAGTTGATGTTCGCTTAACAGGTTGTTTTGGTTTCTGTGCTCAAGGTCCTATCGTAAAAGTTTATCCTGATAACGTTTTCTATGTGAAAGTTGAACCATCTGATGCTGAAAAGATAGTTCAAAATCACTTAATTAGAAATACAGTTGTTGAGGAATTATTATATGAAGAAGAATCTTTAAATAAAAAAGTAGAAGCACAAGAAGAAATGTCTTTCTACAAAAAACAATTACGTATAGCTCTAAAGAATTGTGGGCTTATAGACCCAGATAGTTTAGAGGATTATATTGCTAATGATGGTTATTTAGCTCTAGGTAAATGTTTAACATCTCTTACTCCTCAAGAAGTTATTGCAGAAGTAAAGACTTCTGGTCTTCGTGGTAGAGGAGGAGCTGGATTCCCTACAGGTTCTAAATGGGAAGCTGCTTCAAAGAATCCTGCTGGCCCAACTGATAAAAAATTCGTTGTCTGTAATGCTGATGAAGGAGACCCTGGTGCATTCATGGATAGATCTGTACTTGAAGGAGACCCTCATAGTGTACTAGAAGCTATGGCAATATGTGGATATGCTATAGGTTCTGATACAGGATACATATATATAAGAGCTGAATATCCAAAATCTATAGAAAGACTAAAAGTAGCTATAGCTCAAGCTGAAGCACATGGCTTACTTGGTGAAAATATTTTAGGTACTGGATTTAACTTCAAATTAGAATTAAAATATGGTGCAGGAGCTTTCGTTTGTGGTGAAGGTACAGCTTTAATGCATTCAATTGAAGGTAGACGTGGTGAACCTAGAATGAAGACTTATAGTTCTTCTAAGAGTGGATTATGGAAATCTCCTACTTGCTTAAACAATGTTGAAACTTTTGCTAATATTCCAGCAATCATACTTAAGGGTGGAGACTGGTTTGCTAACTTAGGTACTGATGATTCTAGTGGTACTAAAGTTTTTGCTCTTGGTGGAAAAGTAGAAAATGTAGGTCTTGTTGAGGTTGCAATGGGTACTACTTTAAGAGATATTGTATTTGAAATTGGTGGAGGAATTCCTGAAGGTAAGAACTTCAAGGCAGTTCAAACAGGTGGACCATCTGGTGGATGTATACCAACTGAACATTTAGATATACCTATAGACTTTGGTTCATTAAGCTCTATAGGCTCAATGATGGGCTCTGGTGGTATGCTTGTTCTTGATGAATCTGACTGTATGGTAGATATAGCCAAATTCTTCCTTGAGTTTACTGTTGAAGAATCTTGTGGTAAATGTACACCTTGTCGTATAGGTACTACAAGATTATTAGAAATATTAACTAAAATTACAGAAGGTAATGGTACTCTACAAGATTTAGACGACCTAGAAAACCTTGCTGAAACTATACAAACTGCTTCATTATGTGGTCTTGGTAAAGCTGCTCCAAACCCTGTTTTAAGTACTCTTCAATATTTTAAAGATGAGTATATAGCTCATGTTGTCGATAAGAAATGTCCTGCTGGCAAATGTCAAAACTTACTTTCTTACTTCATAACAGATGCTTGTAAGGGTTGTACAAAATGTTCTAGAGTGTGTCCTGCTGGTTGTATAACAGGTTCTGTTAAAGAACAACATGCAATAGATACTTCTAAGTGTCTAAAATGTGGTGCTTGTATAGATAATTGTACATTTAATGCTATAATCAAGAAATAACTTATTTGGAGGAGGAATAACAATGAGTTTAGTTAATTTAACTATCAATGGCAAACATGTTTCAGCACCTAGTGGAACTTCTATCTTAGATGCTGCAAAACTAATAAATATAAAAATACATAACCTTTGTCATTTACATATGAATGAAATAGATAAGCTTGACACTTGCGCTTCTTGTCGTGTTTGTATGGTTGAGACAGAGAGAGGTTTAGTTCCAGCTTGTGGAACAGTTATAAAGGAAGGTATGAGAGTTCAAACTAATAGTGCTAGAGCATTAAATGCTCGTAGAACTATTGTTGAATTACTATTATCAGACCATCCACAAGATTGTTTTATATGTGAAAAAAATGGAGACTGTGAATTACAAACTATAGCTGCTGATTTAGGAGTAAGAAAGATAAGATATCAAGGTTCTAAGTCTTTTGCAGGTAAAGATACCTCTACTAAATCTTTAGTTAAAGACCATTCTAAATGTATATTATGCAGAAGATGTGAAACTGTATGTAATGATATCCAAACAGTAGGAGCATTATCTGGAGTTAATCGTGGATTTAATACTTTAGTTAGTACATTTTTCAATGCTGATATGGTTGAAACAGAGTGTACATTCTGTGGCCAATGTATATCTGTCTGTCCAACTGGAGCATTAACAGAAGTAGATAATGTGCCTAAACTATGGGATGTTTTAAATAAAAAAGAAAAAACTATAGTAGTGCAAGTTGCTCCTGCTGTAAGAGTTGCTATTGGTGAAGAGTTTGGATTAGAGCCAGGTTCAATATCTACAGGAAAAATGGTTGCTGCTTTAAAAGCACTTGGGTTTGAGCATGTATTTGATACAAACTTCGGTGCAGACTTCACTATAATGGAAGAAGCTACTGAATTTATAGAAAGAATTCAAAAAGGTGAAAATCTACCTATATTAACAAGTTGTTGCCCTGCATGGGTAAACTTCTTAGAACACAATTATCCAGACCAATTAAATCTAGCATCTAGCTGTAAATCTCCTCAAGGTATGTTTGGTTCTATAGCTAAGAACTACTATGCACCTAAAATACTAGGAATTAATCCAGATGACCTTTATGTTGTATCTGTAATGCCTTGTGTAGCTAAGAAGTATGAAGCTTCAAGAGAAGAATTAAGTGAATCTGGAATATTAGATGTTGACCTTTCTATAACTACTAGAGAGCTAGCTAAGATGATAAAAGAAGCTGCTATCGATTTACCTAATCTTCAAGACCAGGATTTTGATAATCCATTAGGAAAATCTACTGGTGCTGCTTCTATATTTGGAGCAAGTGGTGGAGTTTTAGAAGCTGCTCTACGTACTTCATATGAAAAGATAACTAACAAAACTTTAGATAATGTAAACTTTACTAATGTTAGAGGGCTTAAAGGAATCAGAGAAGCAAGTATAGATGTTGATGGAACTACAGTTAATGTATGTATTGTAAATACACTTAAAAATGCTAGAAAGATGATGGATAAGGTTAGAAGTGGAGAGTGTAAGTACCATATCATAGAAGTTATGGCATGTCCTGGTGGATGTGTTGGAGGAGCTGGTCAACCTTACCATCATGGTAATACTGAAATAATTGATAGACGTGCAAATGCATTATATGAAATAGATAGAAACAAGGCTATTCGTAAGTCTCATGAAAATCCTGACTTACAAGCTATTTATAAAGACTTCTTTGGAGATCCAAATAGCGATGTAGCTCACAAATACCTTCATACTCATTACTTTGATAAGAGTTGTATTTATGAAGAATGTCCAAAAGAATGTGCTTGTGAAGAAGCTAAATAAATTTTAATAAATTGAGAAACTAAAATATTCTCAAATAAAAGGATTGTATAAAGTGCTTTTAAGTACTTTATACAATCCTTTCTAATTTAATCATAGATAACCTACTTTTCTACACTTATCTTGGTTAAAGTATTCCTGCCATTTTCATAAGCTGTTTTGCATTTGTAGTCTTACATCTTCCATCTTTTATGGTATAGTCAAAATAGATTTTATCATCAACATAGTACTCTGAAAAATGGTAGTTTACAATCTCTACATCTCCACCACTTGAAAGGTCACATAACTCAAAATCATGTGTTGTAACCATACTTATGACCCATGGCTTTGATAGTTTCTTTACTGCCTCACTTGCTCCAATAATTCTATCAGCAGAGTTAGTTCCTTTAAAAATCTCATCAACTAAAACCAACATAGGTAATTCTTTTATGCTATATTGAATCATTGATTTTATTCTGAGAATTTCAGCATAAAAAGTTGATATACCTTGACTTACATCATCTTGTATTCTCATAGATGTAAATATAGCCATACATGTTGCATCAAAACTTTTAGCACATACAGGAGCACCTGCATACGCCAATACTAGGTTTACACCAATACTTCTTAAAAAGGTCGTCTTCCCTGACATATTTGAACCTGTAATGATACAGGTTTGAGAATTTAATTTTATCGAGTTTGCTATAACACTTTTCTCTGCTATTAATGGATGATATACTTCTTCAACGTCTAACCTTGGAATACTTTCATTTTTTATTATTGGAAAGCAGATATTTTCCTTTACTTGACCAATAATAGTTAAACTTATTAAAGCTTCAAACTCTCCAATAGATTCAAGCCATCCTCTAATTTGATTTCCATATACACCTTTCCATCTTTCTAGAGATTCTGCACAGTGATAATTCCACATAAGAACACCACAAGCAACTATATACACTATTTGATTATATCTTAGGTTTACGGCATTACCTATTGAGTTCAATTGTTTAATACCTTTTGAAACACCATTACCTTTAGAAAGTTTTGCTTGTAATTCTTTTAAATATGGGCTTTCGAATGTCTCTTTCTCTAAAACTTCAAACATTTTTTCATATACTTGTATACTTCTACTAAACGAGAATAATGGAGATAAGGTCTGCATAAGCTTTGTATGTCCAAAACCTCCAAATCCTAACTGAAGTACAAAAAGTAAAAAAACAGGTAACACAGGCAAAAAACCTAATATAAAAAATATAAAAGATAATATTGTTGCAGTAGGTAAACCCCAAGTAAAAATATGCATCCACTTAGGTATATATACATTTTTATCTTCTCCATACTCTATAAATGACTCTATACTTCTATCAGAGTTGGTTTTTTGCTCTTTACCAATTATATTACTTAATGTCTGAATATGAATAGAAAAATCCTGTTTTGATAAGAGCTCTTTTACTGCTGTTTGTCTTTCTAAGATTATCTTATCATCTGGATTTTCATTCCATAAAGACTTAGCTAAAGACTGCTTTCCATAGGATGTATTAGCCACACAAATATACTGATATAGTGATGCTCTTCCAAATAGGTCTAAATCTTTTGCTTGTGAATTTTCTTCTTGTATATACTCTTTGCCATCTATTTTGAACTCTTTCCACTCATCACCAAATCTTTTAACATACTTATCTAGCACTTCACCCTTACTCTTAAAATACGATTCTTCATCTTTTATTTTATTATGAATAACTAAAAGTGAAATAAATAGAATCAATGCCACAATTCCAACAAAAATACCTATTGTATTTTTATTGTAAAATCCAATAGCAAATCCTGCTATCAATATTAAAAAAGATATTAACCTAGCTGTACTTACATTATTTGATTTTTTATTTAAGAGCAATTCTTTTTCAGTAGTACTTTCTAAAAGCTTACTAAAATAGTTTATTCCCATAAAGACTCCAACTTCCTTATCATATAATAAATTTAAATATAGTATTAAATTTAATCTAATAACTTTAAACGTTAATTTAAACTCGGTTTATATAATATATATTTTATAAATATTCTATACAATTTTATTTTATATACATTTTCTATTACTTAGTATCAATCAGTTTTGATAGTTTCTTAGTAAATTCTTGGGCTGCATCATACCCCATTCCTCTTTGTCTAAAATTCATTGCTGCTACTTCTAGTATCATAGCAGTATTTCTTCCAGGCTTGACAGGAACAACTAACTTCTCTACATTAACACCAAGTATTTCTTCATATTCTTTATCTAATCCAAGTCTATCATAGTACTTATTTTCATCCCAAGCTTCTAAATGTACTACTAAATCTATCATTTTAGAATTTTTGATAGCTCCTACACCGTATAGGCTTCTGACATCTATTATACCTATTCCTCTTATCTCTAGGAAATGTCTTATTAATTCAGGAGACTGACCCATCAACATACTTTCATCTAGTTTTCTTATTTCTACAGCATCATCTGCAACTAATCTATTACCTCTCTGAATTAATTCTAATGCTGTTTCTGACTTTCCTATACTACTCTCTCCCTTTATCAAAACACCTATACCATAAATATCAACTAAAACTCCATGAATCGTTGTATGTGGTGCTAACTTATTATCTAAATAATTTGATAATCTATTTATAAGTCTAGTTGTATTTCTGTTTGTACTTAAGAGTATTCTCTTATACTTTTTAGCCTTTTCTATTACATCTGGCTTTATTTCTAAATCTCTAGAAATTATTAAAGCTGGTATTTCATATGAAAAAAATCTATTTAGTACCTCTTCTCTAATTTCATTATCCATCAATCCAAAGAAATTATATTCTGTCTTTCCAACTATTTGTATTCTCTCATATGCAAAGTAATCAAAATACCCTGCAAATTGTAAACCTGGTCTATTTATATCTTGAGAGTAGACATAATAATCTACATCATCAGGCATGTATACTACTTTAAGTTTTAAATCTTTTATTATTTCTCTTATTGATACTTTATTGCTAGTTTCCATTAATTTTCTTCCTTCCTAAAAAAATTATAAACATTCTCTGCAATGCTTTTATTCATTCCTTCCACTTCTAAAAGTTCTTCAAAGGTAGCTTCTTTTATAGCTTCTACATCTTTAAAATGACTCAGTAGTGCTTTTTTCCTTTTTTCACCTATCCCTTGTATATCATCTAAGATAGATTTTGTCAAAGCTTTATTTCTTAGACTTCTATGATATGTTATTGCATAATTATGAACTTCTTCTTGTATACTAGCAATAAATCTATATAAACTAGTTGTTTTATCCAACTCGATTTCTTTTTCTTTACATATTAACCCTTTAGTTCTATGCTTATCGTCTTTGTACATTCCCCAAAGTGGTATGTCTACATCATTAAGTTCTAATACTTTTTTTACAGCACTAACCTGTCCCTTTCCTCCATCCAACAATATAAGGTCAGGTAAATTTCCATGTTTCAATCTTCTATCTACAATTTCAGCCATAGAATCATAATCATTGGGTCCAATAACCGTTTTTATTTTATATCTTCTATACTCTTTTTTATCTTTTTTAGCATTTGTATAGACTACCATAGAACCAATTGAATCTACTCCTTGTATATTTGATATATCAAAAGACTCTATTCTTATCGGCAATTTTTCTAAGTTTAACAATCGTTTTAATTCTTCTAATGCTCCAATACTTTTTTCATATTTTCTTTTGTTCATATCAGAAAATTTTTCAAGGTACTCTACTGCATTTTTTCTAACCATTTCAACTAGACTTTTTTTCTCTCCTTTTTGTGGTACTCTTATTGTTACTTTTTGTCCTTTTTTAGACGATAGCCATTCTTCTAATATACAACTGTCTTCTATCTCATCTTCTATAATTAGTTCTTTAGGTATATACTCTTGTTCATTGTAAAATTGTTTTACAAATGAACTTAATATAGAAGCTCTTGGACTATCCATTACCCCTTCTAGGATAAAGTGTTCTCTCCCAACAATCTTACCATTTCTAATAAAAAATACTTGTACACAGGCTTCATTATGAGCTCTTGCCATGGCAACTACATCCTGATTTAAATCGGTTACAGTAGCATCTATTTTTTGTTTTTGTATCATTTCTTCAAGACCCTTTATTTTATCTCTATATATAGCTGCTTCTTCAAATCTAAAATTCATAGAACTCTCATTCATCTTTTCTTTTAAGAGCTCCATCAACTTTTCTTCTTTCCCAGATAGACACATTATAATTTCTTCTATCATCTTTCCATATTCTTCTTTAGATACTTTTCCTGTACAAGGCCCCAAGCATTTATTTATGTGTAAGTTTAAACAAGGTCTTGTTTTATTTTTTATTGCTTTTTCTATATCTATTTTACAACTTCTTATTGGATAGGTACTATTTATAAGGTCTAAAGTATCATTTACCGCAGTTATATTGGTATATGGTCCAAAATACTTTGCTTTATCTTTAAGCACTCTTCTAACCTTTAAAATTCTTGGATAATCTTCATTTGTAGTTACTTTAATATATGGGTAAGTTTTATCATCCCTAAGTAGCACATTATACTTTGGTCTATATCTTTTTATTAAATTACATTCAAGTATTAATGCTTCCAACTCTGAATCCGTTATAATATATTCAAATTTATATATATTCTTAACCATAGATTTGACTTTAGATGTATGGTTTTTTGAAGATTGAAAATACTGCCTTACTCTATTTTTTAGAGATATAGCTTTTCCCACATATATTATGTGGTCGTATTTATCCTTCATTAAATATACGCCAGGCTCAGAAGGTAATTTTTTTAAGTGGTCTTGTATATCAAACATCTCGCCCTCCAAAACATTAAATTTTATATTAAAATTATACCCTAAAATATGAAAATTAAAAAGTTATTCAATTTCCAGCATTGTACACAAGTTAAAGTCCATATCATCTTCTATAATTGATTTAAAAGCAATCTCAAATACGAAGAACAATATGGACTTTATGTTTGGTAATTATCTACAATTTATTTTTATATATTTACAGTTAAAATTTTACACAGTTTGTACAACCTAAGAGAAATATTTCTTTAAAAATTGACCTGTATAAGAACCTTCAACTTTAGATACTTCTTCTGGTGTTCCAGTTGCAACTATAGTTCCACCTTTATCTCCACCCTCTGGCCCTAAGTCTATTACATAATCACAAGTCTTTATAACATCTAGATTATGTTCTATGACTATAATTGTATTTCCTGTATCTGCTAATCTTTGTAATACGTGAATTAACTTATCTACATCTGCCATATGAAGTCCTGTAGTAGGTTCATCTAATATATATAAAGTCTTTCCTGTTGGTCTTTTACTAAGTTCTGATGCTAATTTTATACGTTGTGCTTCTCCTCCAGACAATTGAGTTGAAGGCTGTCCCAATTTAATATATGAAAGACCTACATCCATTAATGTATCTAGTTTTCTTTTTATGTTTGGTATATTTTCAAAAAACTCAACAGCTTCTTCTACATTCATATCTAGTATATCAGATATAGTTTTATCTTTGTATTTTACTTGTAATGTTTCCCTATTGTATCTTTCACCCTTACAAACTTCACAAGGAACATATACATCTGGTAAAAAGTGCATCTCTATTTTTATTATTCCATCACCTTTACAAGCTTCACATCTACCACCTTTTACATTAAAACTAAATCTTCCTTTTTTATAGCCTCTTGCTTTCGCTTCATTAGTAGCTGCAAAGATATCCCTTATAAAGTCAAATACCCCTGTATAAGTGGCTGGATTTGAACGAGGTGTTCTTCCAATTGGACTTTGGTCAATATTTATAACCTTATCTATATTTTCAATTCCTTTTATTTCTTTGTGCTTACCAGCTCTTTGTTTAAGTCTATTTACTTTACTTGCAACACCTTTATAAAGTATGTCATTTATTAGTGTACTTTTCCCAGAACCTGAAACACCTGTTATGCATGTAAACTTACCTAATGGCAATTTTACATCAATATTTTTTAGGTTATTTTCTGATGCTTTGACTACTTCTATAAAACTTCCATTTCCTTCTCTAGTAGTCTCAGGAACTAATATTTGTTTTTTTCCACTTAAATACTGACCTGTTATTGAGTTTTCATTTTCTATTATTTCATCTAAAGTCCCTTGTGCAACTATCTCACCACCATGTATACCTGCACCAGGACCAATATCTATGACATAATCAGCTTCTCTCATTGTATCTTCATCATGTTCTACGACAATTAAAGTATTTCCTAAATCTGTTAGATGTCTAAGAGTGCCTATGAGTCTGTCATTATCTCTTTGATGAAGACCTATACTTGGCTCATCAAGCACATATAACACTCCAACTAATGCTGAACCTATTTGAGTTGCTAACCTTATACGTTGTGCTTCTCCTCCTGAAAGTGTTCCAGCTTTTCTTGATAAATTCAAATAATCAAGACCAACATCTCTTAAAAACTTAGCTCTTCCCTTTATCTCTTTTATAATCTCATGAGCTATAAATCTTTGCTTTTCTGTAAGAGTTATATTTTCCATAAAATCTATCAATTCATTAACAGATAAGTTTGTTACTTCCATTATATTTTTTCCATCAACTAAAACAGATAAAACCTCTTTTTTAAGTCTCAATCCCTTACATTTTGGACAAGGTCTTTCTGCCATATACTCTTCAATTTTATCTCTCATATACTCTGAGTTAGTTTCTTTGTATCTTCTCTCTAAGTTTACTACTACACCTTCAAAATATGATTTATAATTTCTAGTTCCTCCAAATTTTGATTCATAAACAAACTCTACCATTATATTATCCTTACCATAAAGTAACTCTTGAACAAAATCTTCTGGTAAATCTTTAAATGGAGTTGTCAAAGATACATTAAAATGCTCTGCTAAACTTTTTATCATTTTGCTATAATAAGTATCGTCGTTGACACCTGTTGAGCCCCATGCAGCCACTGCACCTTGTTTTATTGATAAATCTTTATTTGGTACAACTAGTTCTGGGTCAACTTCTTTACTTTCTCCAAGACCATTACAAACATCACAAGCACCAAAAGGAGCATTAAATGAAAACATTCTTGGAGATAATTCTTCTATCCCAATTCCATGTTCTGGACATGCAAATTTAGTTGAGAAAAGAATCTCTTCTCCATCTATTATCTGAGCTATTACAAGACCATCAGATAGTTTAACCGCAGTTTCAATTGAATCTGCAAGTCTAGATTCTATTCCATCTTTAACTACTATTCTATCTACTACTACTTCTATACTGTGTTTTTGGTTTTTAGTTAAAACAATATCATCACTTACTTCATAGTTTTCGCCATCAACTCTAACTCTTACAAATCCTTCTTTTTTAATATTATCTAAGACCTTTTTATGTGTACCTTTTTGACCTCTAACAATTGGTGAAAGTATTTGCAGCTTCGTTCTATCTGGAAAATCTAGCATTTTATCAACTATTTCTTGAATAGTCATTTGACTTATTTTTTCACCACAAGTAGGACAATACACATCACCTACTCTTGCAAATAATAATCTCAAATAATCATATATTTCTGTTACTGTTCCAACTGTAGAACGTGGATTCTTTGAAGTAGTCTTCTGGTCTATTGAAATAGCTGGTGATAAACCTTCAATATACTCTACATTTGGCTTTTCCATTTGCCCTAAAAACTGTCTAGCATAAGCAGACAAACTCTCTACATATCTTCTTTGGCCTTCTGCATATATCGTATCAAACGCCAAAGATGACTTTCCAGAACCAGACAATCCTGTAAAAACTATAAACTTATCTCTTGGTAAATCTAAATCTACATTTTTTAAATTATGCTCTTTTGCTCCTCTTATTATAATTTTATCTTCCATAACCTTGTTTTTACCTTTCTATTTTTCCAATTTTTCTTCCAACTGTTTTACCTTATCTCTTAATTCGGCCGCTCTCTCAAATTGTAAGTTTTGAGCAGCTTCCATCATCTCTGATTTTAATTTTTCTATATTATCTTTTATCTCTTCTTTATCATCTGTATCAGTTATTCCATATACAACTTCTTCCTCTGCTACCTTAGTTGCCTCTATACTATCTCTTACACTTTTTTGTATAGTCTTAGGAGTTATGTTGTGTTCTTCATTATATAAATTCTGTATAGCTCTTCTTCTTTTTGTCTCATCAATAGCATTTTGCATTGAATCAGTTATCCTATCAGCATACATAATAACTCTTCCATTTTCATTTCTAGCTGCACGTCCAATAGTTTGTATTAACGCTGTTTCGGAACGTAAGAAACCTTCTTTATCTGCATCTAAAATCGCTATAAGTGAAACCTCTGGTATATCTAGACCTTCTCTAAGTAAATTTATTCCTACAAGTACATCAAATTTTCCTAGTCTTAAGTCTCTTATTATCTCTGTTCTTTCTAATGTAACTATATCTGAATGTAGATATTTAACTTTTATTCCTATTTCTTTAAGGTAATTAGTTAAGTCTTCACTCATTTTTTTAGTCAAAGTGGTTATAAGCACTCTTTCATTTTTTTCTATTATTTTAGTTATTTCTCCTACCAAATTGTCTATCTGATTATTTATAGGTCTTACTTCTATAATTGGATCTAAAAGACCTGTTGGTCTTATTATTTGTTCTGCTATAGTTTCGGAATGTTGAATTTCATAAGGACCTGGTGTAGCACTTACAAACAACATTTGATTTATATTTCCTTCAAATTCTTGAAAATTTAGTGGTCTGTTATCAAGTGCAGAAGGTAATCTGAATCCATTTTCTATAAGAGAAGTTTTTCTTGACCTATCTCCTGCATACATTCCTCTTACCTGTGGAATAGTAACATGTGCTTCATCCACAATTATCAAATAATCATCTGGAAAGAAATCCATTAGTGTATATGGTCTTTCTCCTTCTTCTCTTCCAGTAATATGTCTTGAATAGTTTTCTATTCCCTGACAAAATCCTATTTCCTTTAACATTTCTATATCATACTTTGTTCTTTGCTCAATTCTTTGAGCTTCTAAAAGTCTATCATTTTCTTTAAAATTCTCGATTTGTTGTTGAAGTTCATCTTCAATTTGAACAATTGCGTTTTCAATTCTTTCTGGTGTTGTTACATAGTGAGATGCGGGGAAGATAACAACATGATTTCTTGTCCCAACAATCTTTCCTGTTACATAATCAATTTCTGTTATTCTATCTATCTCATCACCAAAAAACTCTATTCTTATTGCTTTTTCATCATTACTAGCTGGAAATATTTCTAATATATCCCCTCTAACCCTAAAAGTCCCTCTTGTAAAATTTATATCATTTCTTTCATATTGTATCTCTATTAACTTTTTTATTACATCATCTCTATCTCTTTGCATACCAGGTCTTATAGATAACATAAGTTCTTTATAATCTTTTGGGTCTCCCAAACCATATATACAAGATACTGAAGATATTATTATTGTATCTCTTCTCTCTAAAATAGATGCTGTAGCAGAATGTCGAAGTTTGTCTATTTCGTCATTTATACTTGCATCTTTTTCTATATAAGTGTCACTGTGAGCTACATATGCCTCTGGTTGATAGTAATCATAGTAACTTACAAAATATTCAACTGCATTGTCTGGGAAAAATTCTTTAAACTCACTATAAAGTTGTGCTGCTAGTGTTTTATTATGAGCCATTATTAGGGTAGGTTTTTTAACTTGTTGTATTATATTTGCCATTGTGAATGTTTTTCCTGAACCCGTTACACCTAACAATGTCGAAAATTTTTCATTTCTATTTATAGAATCCACTATTGATTTAATAGCTTCTGGTTGGTCACCTGTTGGTTTGAAGTCTGACTTTAGTTTAAAATCCATAGTATCACTCCTTCTTTTCGAACATTAGTTCCTAACATGTATTATTATATCATACCTTTCTAGAATTGTTTCAGTTATTTTAAATATTTTACCCATTTAAATTTTACTTAAATCTAAAATATAAAAAAAGACTTCTATCTTTATAATAGAAGTCTATAAGTAATGGAAAATAAATACTTTATCAAGTTTATATAATGAAGTCAAATGCTTCTTTTTCAACTCCGTCTAGTTTCAAATTGAATAGTTTTAATATAGTTGCTGCATGAGCTCTTAAGTCGCCTTCTTCCTCTACTACACCTGTTTTTATTTTAGGTCCAAAAGCTATAAATGGAGGTCTATTACCCTTAGTAGGTAAATGACCATGTGTAGCCACAGCAAACTTGTAATCTTTTATATCGGAATCCTTTATAATATTTCCTTCTAAATCATTTCCAAATGAAATTCCTTCAATTCCTTCAATTACCAGTTCAAAATCGCCTTCAAGTCCAAGATTGGATGCTTCTTCTCTGGTAAATATATTCTCTATAAATAATTCTTCTTTAAACTCTTCAAGCAATGCTCTTAACTCTTCTAGTCTATTTGAGTTATTTACTATTATCTGTGCTGATATGCCTGATGAATTTACATAGGCATCAAAATTCTTAACCTCATCATTTTCTACTGTTATAAATCCATGTGATTTAAGTAAAACATTTGGATTTACGACTTTATCAACTCTAAGATGGCCATGGTCTCCAAGTATTATAAAATTGGTATCTTCATATGTACCCGCATCCTTTGTAGCCTGAATTATATCTCCTAACCATTTATCATTCATTTTCAGGGCTTCATTTACTTCTTCATTAAACAAACCATGATTATGTCGTGTATGGTCCAAAGTTGCTAGATGTATTAACATTAAATCTGGATTATATTCTTTTATTACATCTACCGCACAATTTACTCCAAATAAATCCATATTAGGCTCTAATTTCCAATCAATATAATGGCAATGTCTATCATAAATACTATCCATTATAACCTTACTTGAACTTTTTTCAAAGGTTTCTCTTGGGTCATCTTCTCTATTAGGAGCCCATATCTCTGCAATGTTATAATCTATATTTGGATTTGCACCCATTACAGGCCATAAGATACTAGAAGTGGTCAAATTATTTTCCTTTGCTACATCTATAATTGTCTTTACTTTTATATCTTTTGAATGCCAATACCAATCTTTATTTTCTTTATTTGGGTCAAATTTTTCATTATGATATATTCCATGTTTTTTAGGATATACCCCTGTGACCATACTTGTATGACAAGGATATGTTAAAGTTGGATATACACAATTTATATTTTTCACCATAGAACAATTTTCTAAGATAGATTTAAAATTTGGTAGATTCTTTACAAATTCTAAATCTTTTTCAAATAAAGAATCTACTGATAATACTATAACTTTTGTCATTTACATTACCTCTTCATTCATATATTATTGAATACTTTCAATCAAGCTATAATCTATATATGTTACAAATAATATTTTATCAACATTTTATACATCTCTATAATTATTTATTAGTCTTGTCTATTACTGCTTGCATTGCAGAAGTTCCTTTATTTACTGCATCTTTTGGCGCCACATTTAAATCAGTAAGACCTTTTTTAATCTCATCCATTAACTTGTCAGTTGCTTCTTTATATCCATTTAGCATTGGAAGGGCAACAGCATATTGTAATTGGTCAGTTGCAACTTTATATTGTGGCTTTTCTTTATACAATGTTTGTAATTTTTCTGATTTAGTTGCATCTTCAGTTGTTGGTAGATATCCTGTTGATGAACTAAATTGAACTATTTTATCTGTTTGAGTCATCCATTCTATAAATTCTGCACTTGCATCTTTCTCTTTATCTGTTCCACCTTCAAGCATAACTAAGTTTGCTCCACCTGTAGGAGTTGCATATTTTTGATTTTTTGGTAAAAATGCTGTTGATATTTCAAACTTACCATCTGTTTGTTGCATAAGACCTGCTAAATCTGCTGTCGATGTAAATATCATACCAACTTTACCATTTACAAAATCTTGCTTTGCTACATCCCAAGCATTATAATCTTCACCAGGTGGCATTTTCATTACTCCAGATTTCATCATATCTTGCCAGAATTTAACTGGTGCTTGACCTGCTTCATTATTAAATGCTACTTTTTTTCCATCAGTTATTTCTCCTCCACTTTGCATTACCATCGCTTCATAGAACCAAATATCTATTGGAGTTTCAAATCCATAAGTATCTTCTGATTTATTTGTCATTTTACTAGCATATGTTTTAAGTTCTTCCCATGACTTTGGCCCTGAAGGGTCAAGACCTGCTTTAACTGCCATGTCTTTATTTATGTATAATATCGGTGTGCTTCTATTAAATGGCATCCCAACAAATTTATTTTCATAATATGAATTTGTTAGAAGACCAGAAAAGAATCTTTCTTGGTATGCCTTATCAAAGTATTTACTCATATCTACTAAAGCTCCTGCTGATGCAAATGTACCTGTTTGAGTTATTTCTAATAATGTTACATCTGGTTGGTCTTTAGAAGTTAATGCAGCTTGTAATTTTGTTGCATTTTCATAGTAATCTTTTTGTTTTAGCATATTCACTTGTATATCTTTATGCTCACTATTAAACTGGTCAACCATTTTTTGTGCAGTTTCACCATTAGTTCCACCCAAAGGTGCCCAGAAATCTATCTTTGTAATATTGCTATCTGTCTTTTCTCCTTTAGATGTATTTGAGTCATTAGAATTTGAACACCCAACTAAAGAACCTACTAATAATGTTATTGCTAATCCTGTTGCTAATTTTCTTTTAAGCTTCATTTCCATCCTCCAAATTTAGTTTTTGACTTTTTATTTTATTCCTGAATACATAAAAGCTTCTTTTACTTTTTTATTTGCAAATATATAAACAAGAATTATTGGTAAAATTAAAATTATATTTCCTGCCATTATTACATTCCATGCAGTAATTCCTTCTGAAGATTTAAGAAGAGCTACTCCGATTGGTAAAGTTCTTATTGCATCTGTATTTGTCATTACTAAAGGCCAGAAATAGTTATTCCAGTGATATATAAAATTAAATAATATAAATGTTATTACTGCTGGTTTTGCCATAGGAACCATTATTTTAAACATTATTTTTAAGTCCGAAGTATTGTCTAATTTAGCTGCTTCAATAATCTCATCTGATATCTGCATAAAATTTTGTCTAAGCAAAAATATACCAAATGAAGATGTCATAAATGGAATTATAAGTGGCACATATGTATTTATAAATCCAAATTTACTCATCATCATATATACAGGTAAAAAAGTTACTTGTGGAGGAATCATAAGTCCTATGAGTAATAGTCCAAACAATACCTTTTCACCTCTAAATTTAATCTTAGAAAATGCATAAGCTGCAGGAACCATCACTAAAAACTGTATGATTAAAATACTACCTGTCACAAAGATACTATTTAATAAATATCTAAAAAATGGCCCTGAATTCCATGCTGTAGTATAATTTCCTAGTACTATATCATTTGGTATTATTGTAGGTGGTAGTTGCATCATTTCTTGTGGGTTTTTAAAAGATGTCGACAACATCCATATAAAAGGGAATATAAATATTGCAGATAAAAGTACTAGAATTAATACTTCTATTGATTTTGATACTATTTTCTTTATATCAGCTTTATCTTTTTTAATAGGTCTTATAATATCCATTTTGTCCTCCTTTTTAATACGCCTCATAATATATATTTTTCTTTATTGATAATGAACTTTTTTTGATAATAGTCTGAAATTAGCATATGTAGCAATCATAACTATAGCTAATAAAAACATACTTGCTGCACTTGCTTGCCCTATATCGTAATATATAAATCCAGACTCATATATATAATAAGATAACATGTTGGTTGAACCTAATGGACCACCTTGTGTCATTATGCTTATTTCATCAAATACTTGAAATGATGCTGTTGTTGTTGTTATCATGAGAAAAAATATTGTTGGCGATAATAGTGGTAATGTTACCTTAAAGAAATTAGTTATCTTGTTTGCATTGTCTAGCTTAGATGCCTCATATATATAATTTGGTATCGATTTAAGACCTGATAAAACTATTAAAATATTATATCCCAGAGTTTTCCATATGCCTATTAAAATCAATGACATCAATGCTGAACTTTCACTTGAAAGCCATTTTGATGTTGGTAAGTGTAATACTGACAGTACCCAGTTTAAAAAACCATATTGAGGTTCCATAATCCAAAGCCATAATACAGCCACAGATACAAGTGAAATTACATGTGGTGTAAAGATTATACTTTGTGTTAAATTGTGTATTATAGAGTTTTTGTTTAACCAAGTAGCAAGTACTATAGCTAGTGATATAGATATAATTACCATAAAAAAAGTATAAATTGCTGTATTTGTTATAGTTTGTATAAACTCTGGATTTTTTAAAAGCTCTGTGTAATTGTTTAATCCTACATTTTCAAAAGTTGAACTAAGAAGACTTCCTGATTTGAAACTCAGTGATATTGTCTTAAGTATTGGATATACTATAAACAGTAAAGTTCCTATAATTGCAGGTGTTATGTACAAATATGCTTTATTAAATTGCTTTTTCATAAATATCTCCTTTGATTTTAGAATACATATTCTTACATTCTTTTATATCATCTATTCTTTGCCCATCTTTATCAAAATAATATAAATCCTTTTCTAATACAGTTACTTTCAAAGTCTTCCCTATATCAAATATATCATTTTCTGTTTTAACCCTTACTTCACTGTTAAGAACAGATAAACAGTATATAGTTTCGTTTCCTAATACTTCTTTAGTTATAACCTTTCCAAACAAATTAAAAGCATCATCATTTTTTATATCTATATTTATACTTTCTAGTACCGCTTTTTCAGGTCTAAATCCAAGTTTGATATTATCCTTCATATTTAATATGTTCATACAAGGATTTCCGATAAATTGTGCCACAAACAAATTTTTAGGGTCTTGATATATTTTCTTTGGAGAACCTATTTGCATTATCTCTCCTTTATTCATTATAACTATCTTATCCGCCATTGACATTGCTTCAACTTGGTCATGAGTTACATAAACAAATGTAGATTTTAACTTTTGATGTAACTGTATTAATTCTGTTCTCATCTGATTTCTTAGTTTTGCATCCAAATTTGATAATGGTTCATCCATTAAAAATACCTTTGGATTTTTAACCATCGCTCTAGCCAATGCTACTCTCTGTCTTTGTCCTCCAGACAAATTTCCTGGCTTTACATTTAAATATTCTTGTAATCCAACTATATCAATAACCTCTGTTATAAGTTCTTCTCTCTTTTCTTTTGGAACTTTTTTATTCTTTAGACCAAATTCTATATTTTCTCTAACAGTCATATGCGAATATAATGCATAATTCTGAAATACCATAGCTATATCTCTCTTACTTGCATCAGTTCTTGTTACATCATTTTCTTCAATTTTCAAATTGCCTGAAGTTATATCTTCAAGCCCAGCAATCATTCTTAGTGTAGTAGATTTTCCACAACCACTTGGGCCTACCAATACCGTAAAAGAACCATCTTCTATAGTAAGGTTCAAGTTTTCTATAACAGTGTTCTTTTTATCATAAGATTTTGTGACATTTTCTAGTCTTATATCTGCCATTTTTTATCCTCCTCAAAATACTTTGTTTAGTTATACGATTTACTTATAAATTAATAATACTCTTTATTTGTAAAGGATATATTAAGTCAAAGTGAACATATAGTAAATTTATTAAAATAAATGTTAAATCACATATATTTTCTGTTAAATTATACTAAACTTAAATAAATATACTGACTATAAGATAGAATGAAAATAAATAAAATAACGGATATAGAAAATTAGACATAATAAAAAAGACCTCTATGGGGGATAGAGGCCTTTAAGTGGGGGAGATTGAGTAATTTATTTTTGCTATTAAGTTTTACAATTATATTATGTCCCAAATTTGCCATGTCTAAACACAAAAAATAAAAATTTTTTATTTTTTATAAATTTACACAAAAAAAGATTACGTGGCTACGTCCTACTCTCCCAGGCAGTTTCCCACCAAGTACCATCAGCGCTAGAGAGCTTA
>NZ_JAGWDA010000022.1:0-47504 GCF_020657875.1 Clostridioides sp. ZZV14-6150
AACTCTCAAATAAAAGTTTATCAGGCTCAGATACTATTGTTATCAAAATATCTGGCTTTATGGTTTGTTTCTTGTTTATAAATTAACCTACTGTTTAATTTTCAAAGTTCTTTTGTCTTATTTTTGTGCTCCTTTTGGGCACTCATATATAATATCATCTATATTATTCTAAGTCAACGCTTTTTTAACTTTTATTTTAATTATTTTTTTGTCAAAACAAAAATAGCTCATATTAATGCATTTTTAAACACCTCAATACAAGCTATTTACATATTTAGACTTATTTTTATAATTATTTCAACTTAGATATTTTTGTATACCTATGTATATTGCCCACGCTATCTTTTCTTGATATGTTTCATCTGTTAAAAGTTTACATTCTTTTTCATTTGATAGAAAACCACATTCTATTAACACTGATGGAATATTATTTTCTTTCAAAAGGTATATGTCATCTCTAGGCTTAACTTCTCTGTTATTTGTTTTATCTACTACTCTTTTAAGTTCTTCTTGAATACACTTCGATAATTCCTTGCTATCTTGTTTATCTTTAGGATAAAAGGTCTGAGCTCCATAGTATTTAGACTGTTCAAATGCATTTAGATGTATGGATACGAACATATTAGCATTGGAATTAGAAATTATTTCTTTCCTATTTTTTAAGTTCTCATTATATTTTTGTCTTGTAGTTTTATTATTTTCTTCTTTATAGAGGCTACTGTCATCTTCTCTGGTTAATATTACAAGACCTCCACTTGATTCTATAAGCTCTCTAAGCTTAAGTGTTATTGCTAAGTTGATATCTTTTTCAGATGTGCTCTTATCCTTGTTTAATGCTCCTGGATCAATACCTCCATGACCAGCATCTAAAATTATTGTTTTATTTGTTATTGGCATATATTTGATAACATCTTCAGAAATATTTTTCACTTCAAATATTGATACTATTACTAGACACACCATAACAAAACTAAAAATTATATGTTTTATGTACTTTCTCACAACATCACCCTGTATATGTATACTTATAAAAACACTATAATATTCCAAATATTAGTACAAACATTTAAATTTCACTTTAGTATTTATCAATCTCTATTTTTTAATATTAATATATGATTACATAAATATGCTATATTCACGTCTACTCTAAATTCCTATTTTTAATTATTATCGAATAACAGGTATAATAAATTATGACAATTTATATTATGAATTATATTATTGAATAACCTAAATTCTATTGCTTATAAAATGTAAAATTTTTAATTATATTTACTGTAACTTTCTTTATTAATTTCTCAATAGAACTATTATTCCAATAACTTTAACATGTAATTTTTTATTAGACAATTAAAACAATAAAAAGGATGTTTTTCTATTGAAAAACATCCTAATAAGATATCTTATTATTTTATTGTATATCAATCATTAACTTAAACCCAACATTTTAACATGCTCCCATATTTTCTGAATGGCAGAAAATAAAGGATTTTGCTTTTCCAAAAAAATAAATAATTATCTTTTTGAGAATTGTGGAGCTCTTCTTGCTGCTTTTAATCCGTATTTCTTTCTTTCCTTCATTCTTGCATCTCTAGTTAAGAAACCTTCTTTCTTTAAAGCAGGTCTTAAATCTAAATCAGCTTTTAATAAAGCTCTAGATATACCATGTCTTATAGCTCCAGCTTGTCCAGTGAATCCTCCACCTTCAACTTTTACTATAACATCATATTTATTTTCATTACCAGTTAAAACTAATGGTTGTTTAACATCTCTTATTAATGTTTCATAGTTAAAATAATTTTCTAATGCTCTTCCATTTACTAATATATTTCCTTCACCTGCAACTAGTCTTACTCTAGCAACAGAACTTTTTCTTCTTCCAGTTCCATAATATTGAACGTTAGCCATTATAAACTCCTCCTTTCACCTATTAATCTTATTTAAAGTTTAAAACTTCTGGATTTTGAGCTGCATGAGTGTGTTCAGCACCTGCAAATACTCTTAATCTAGTCATCATTCTACTTCTTAATTTGTTTTTAGGTAACATGCCATTTACAGCATGTGCTATAACTTCTTCTGGTTTTTTATCCATCATATCTCTATAAGATATTTCTTTTAATCCACCTACATAACCAGTGTGGTATCTGTAATATTTTTGATCTAATTTTTTTCCACTTAAAACTACTTTTTCTGCATTAACTACAACAACAAAATCTCCACCATCAACGTGAGGAGTAAATGTTGGTTTATGTTTACCTCTCAATACTGTCGCAATTTCTGTTGCTATACGACCTAATGTTTTTCCTTCAGCATCAACTAAGTACCATTTTCTTTGTACATCAGCTGGCTTAGCTATATAACTTTTCATAACTGTCCCTCCTTAACTACTTTTCATAAAAATTTTTTACCGTTTATGTCAAGTCCGGGGCAAGTGGACTTATTAACACATTCTCATATATTTTAATACATGTAGCCTGGTGTGTCAAGTTAATAATGAACTTTTTTAAGAAATAATCCTTGTGCTGGAGCTGTATGTCCACATCTTGATCTGTTTTTGGATTCTATTATATCTAAAAATGATTCATTAATTCTACCACGTCCTATATCAACAAGTGTTCCAACAATAATTCTCACCATATTATATAAGAACCCATCTCCACTAATTTCTAAAGTAATCAAATCATCTGTTTTTTTTATATTTATATCATATATTGTTCGTATTGTATCTTTTACAGATGAACCAGAACTCATAAAACCTTTAAAATCATGTGTACCCAATAGGCTTTTTGATTCTATACACATTTTATCAAAATCAAGTTCGTACTTTACTTGATATGATATGTTGTTAAGTATTGGATGTCTAAACTTACTGTTATATATTAAATATTTATATGTTTTTCCTTTTGCACTGTATCTTGAATGAAAATCATCATTAACTTCATATGCTTCTATAACTGATATATCTTTTGGTAATTTAGCATTTAGTGCCATTGGTATACTTTCTATACTTATACTTGAACTAATTTTAAAATTTGCAGTTTGTGCAAGAGCATGAACTCCTGAATCAGTTCTACCTGACCCTATAAGTTTAACTTCTTCATTCGTTATCTCATATATAGCCTTTTCAATTGTACCTTGTATCCCTAGGGAATCTGGTTGCTTCTGCCATCCACAATAATTTCTACCATCATATTGGATTGTAATCTTTATATTTCTCATATTTTACCTCATCTATATATGCTTCTATTAAATCGCTATAAATCTAGTAGCTATGATTAATCCTAAATAAATAACTTGAAACACACATGCTATATAATCTGCTTTTACTATAACAGACTCCCTCATTTTTGTTCTATTGTGCCCACCTCTATAACATCTAGCTTCCATAGCCATAGCCAATTCATCTGCTCTTCTAAATGCACTAACAAATAGTGGAACTAAAAGAGGTACTAGATTTTTAGCTCTATTTATAAGATTTTTACTTTCAAAGTCTGCACCTCTAGACATCTGAGCTTTCATTATTTTATCTGTTTCGTCCAATAATGTCGGAATAAAGCGCAAAGCAATTGTCATCATCATTGCAAGCTCATGAACTGGTAAACCAATTTTCTTAAAGGGATTCAATAATCTCTCTATACCATCTGTCAATTCTATTGGTGAAGTTGTTAAAGTAAGTAATGATGTCCCAATTACTAAAAATATAAGTCTTATTGCCATAAAAATTGCTTGTCTCAAACCTTGACTTGTTATCGTTAAAAATCCAAATGACCATATCTCATCACCTGGTAAGAAAAAAATATTTATAATAAATGTAAATAAAATAATCCACTTAAGAGGCTTTACACCCTTAACAATATACTTAACTGGTATATTAGCTAACTTTATCATACCTAATAAACATAATAAAACTATCATATAAGGCCAAAATTTATTTACTACAAATATAGATACCATAAATACAATTGTTGCTACAAGTTTTATCCTTGGATCTAATTTATGAATAGCAGAACTTGTTGGGTAGTATTGCCCTATAGTTATATCTTTTAACATAATCCTCGCCCTCTCACAACTCTTAATATTTCCTGTTTTGCTTCTTCTAAAGTCAATATGTCTTCACTAATGTCAAAACCTTGTTCTCTTAATTTCAATGCAAGTTCTAAAACCTGTGGAATATCTAAACCAATTTCTTTTAATTTAATAGCATTTGATTTAAATACATCTCTAGGAGTACCCATAAATTCTATTTTCCCATGATTCATAACAATTAAAGTTTGTGCCAACTTTGCCATATCATCCATACTATGTGATGACAATATTATAGTCATATTGTTTTTTTCATGTAAATTTTTTATTAAATTGAAAATTTCATCTCTTCCACCAGGGTCAAGACCTGCAGTTGGCTCATCTAATATAAGTACTTCTGGATTCATTGCTATAACTCCAGCTATTGCAACTCTACGTTTTTGTCCTCCTGATAATTCAAATGGAGATTTATCTTTAAATTCCTCATAGTCAAGTCCTACAGCTTCCATCGATGCTTTTACCCTATTATGTATTTCAGCCTCTTCTAGACCTAAATTAGCGGGTCCAAAAGCTATATCTTTATCAATTGTTTCTTCAAATAATTGATATTCTGGATATTGAAATACAACACCTACTCTTTTCCTTATCTCAGTTAAGTTTAAATTCTTATCTGTTATATTAAAATCATTTATAAAAATCTCTCCTGAGGAAGGCTTTAATAGTCCATTTAAATGTTGTATCAATGTAGACTTTCCTGAACCTGTATGACCTATAAGTCCAACAAAATCTCTATCTTTAATTTCAAAAGATACATCATCAAGTGCCTTACTTGCAAAAGGCATCCCTTCATTATATATATGTGTTAAGTTCTTTACTATAATTGACATAATTCCATCACCATCTCATCCACAGTTAATATATCACTACTAATATTTATACCTTCTTCTATTAATAAACTAGACAACTCTGTCATACAAGGCACATCTAAACCGATTTCCTTTAACATATCTATTTTACTAAATACTTCTTTAGGAGTCCCTTCTAAAAGTTTCTTACCTTTCTCCATAACGACAACTCTATCAGCTTCTACAGCTTCTTCCATAAAGTGAGTTATATGTAAAACAGTTATATTTTCTTCTTTATTAAGTCTTTTTATTGTTTTCATAACTTCTTTTCTTCCAGATGGGTCTAACATCGCTGTTGCTTCATCAAATATTATACACTTAGGCCTCATTGCAATTATACCTGCTATTGCAACCCTCTGTTTTTGACCACCTGATAACAAATGTGGTTGTCTACCTCTTAAATCATACATACCTACACTTTTTAAAGACTCTTCTACAATACGTCTTATCTCTTTTGGCTCTATGCCTAAGTTTTCAGGACCAAAAGCCACATCTTCCTCTACTATTGTGGCAACAATTTGATTATCTGGGTTTTGAAATACCATGCCTGCTGTTTGTCTTATATCCCATAATCTTTCTTCTTCTTTGGTATCCATTCCATCAATGAGAATATTTCCTTCTGTAGGCATAAGAATAGCATTTAAGTTTTTAGATAAAGTAGACTTACCAGAACCATTATGTCCTATTATCGCAACAAATTCTCCCTTTTTAACATCCAAGCTTAAATTATCTATTGCTTTAAGTTTTGCTTCATCTGTAATATACTCAAATGAAATATTGTTTACTTTTATTATATTATCCATTAATTCATACTCCTTTTAGTAAGCAATAACTTATAAAAATCATTTTACACATTATTATATCACACCTTAGTCAAAAAAATAAAAAAAAGATTAAGCCATCAAGCCTAATCCTTTCCTTACTATACTAATTCTATAAAAGCCATTTCAGCAGCATCGCCTTTTCTTGGCCCTATTTTTATTATTCTAGTGTATCCACCATTTCTCTCAACATATTTTGGAGCTAAATCTGTGAATAAGTTATTAACTACTGTTTCATCCATAACATAAGCTAAAACTTGTCTTCTAGCATGAAGATCTCCTCTTTTAGCAAGAGTTATCATCTTTTCAGCCATTCTACGAGTTTCTTTAGCTCTAGTTACTGTAGTTTCTATTCTTCCACTTCTTAGTAAACAAGTTACTAAGTTTCTTAACATAAGGTTTCTGTGAGCTGTTTCACGTCCTAATTTACGGTACTTAGCCATTCTTATCCCTCCTTTGCTCGCTATTCTTCACTTGGTTTTAAACCTAGCCCAAGTTCCTCTAGTTTTTGTATTACCTCTTCTAATGACTTTTTACCTAGGTTTCTAACCTTCATCATATCGTCTTCAGACTTATTAGCTAATTCTTCAACTGTGTTAATTCCCGCTCTCTTTAAACAGTTGTATGATCTAACTGATAAATCTAATTCTTCTATAGTCATTTCAAGAACTTTTTCTTTTTGATCTTCTTCTTTTTCTACCATGATTTCAACACTACTTACATGTTCAGTTAAGTCTATAAATAGATTTAAATGCTCAACTAATACTTTTGCAGCTAATGATATACCTTCTTGAGGGTTTATACTACCATTAGTCCAAACTTCTAGTACTAATTTATCATAATCTGTTTTTTGACCAACTCTTGTGTTTTCTACATGATAACTAACTTTCTCAACAGGAGTATATATTGAATCCACAGGTAAAACACCTATTGGAACATTCTCTGTTTTATTTTCTTCAGCAGAAACATAACCTCTACCTTTATCTACAAATATTTCCATATTAAACTTGGCATTATCATCTAATGTAGCTATTGCTAAGTCTTTGCTTAATATTTCAACATCTGGAGGACAGATTATATCTGAACCTGTGATAGAGCATGGTCCTTGAGCCTCTATTTTAAGTGTTCTACTTCCTTCACCATCTATAGTTGCTGAAAGCTCTTTTAAAGTTAATATTATCTCTGTAACATCTTCTTTAACACCAGGTATTGTAGAGAATTCATGAAGAACTCCATCTATTTTTATAGCATTTACAGCTACACCTGGTAAAGATGATAATAATATTCTTCTTAGTGTGTTACCTATAGTTATTCCATATCCTCTTTCTAGAGGTTCTATAACAAACTTACCATATCTATAGTCTTCGCTAAGCTCAACTATATCTACTTTTGGCTTTTCTATTTCTATCATGGACAAAACCCTCCTTAAAATTCAGTAATCCACTGAGGGTAAACAAAATTTTAAAATAATTTTTAAAAGTGTGCTTATTATTTAGAGTAAAGTTCTATGATTAAGTGCTCTGCTATTTCAAGATCTATATCTTCTCTTGTTGGAACACCAACTACTTTTGCTGTCATTCCTTCTACATTAGCTTCTAACCATTTAGGAGCTATTCTTGAGTTAACTTCTACTAAATTTTTGAATTTTGCAGAAGATCTTGATTTTTCTTTAACTTCTATCACATCTCCAACTTTAACTGTTAATGAAGCTATATCTACTTTATTTCCATTTAAAGTGAAATGACCATGAGTTACTAATTGTCTAGCTTCTTTTCTAGAAGATGCTAGTCCCATTCTGTAAACTACATTGTCTAATCTTCTCTCTAATAAACTTAATAAGTTCTCACCTGATTTTCCAGGCATGTTCTCAGCACGTTCGTATAAATTTCTAAATTGAGTTTCTAAAACTCCATATATTCTTTTAACTTTTTGTTTTTCTCTTAATTGTAATCCATAGTTAGAAACTTTCTTTCTCCCTTGGCCATGTTGACCTGGAGCATAGTTTCTTTTAACTATAGCACATTTATCTGTATAACATCTATCACCTTTAAGGAATAATTTCATTCCCTCTCTACGGCATTGTCTACATGATGCACCTGTATATCTTGCCATTTATCTACACCTCCTATTTGTACTCTTATTAATTACACTCTTCTTCTCTTTGGTGGTCTACATCCGTTATGTGGGATTGGAGTAACGTCTTTTATCATAGTTACTTCTAGTCCAGTTGCTTGTAAAGCTCTTATAGCAGCTTCTCTTCCTGAACCTGGCCCCTTTACGAATACCTCAACACTTTTTAATCCGTGTTCCATCGCAGCTTTTGCAGCTGTTTCAGCAGCCATTTGAGATGCAAATGGAGTTGATTTTCTTGATCCTTTGAATCCTAATTGTCCTGAACTTGCCCAAGATATAGCATTTCCATGAACGTCAGTTAAAGTTATTATTGTATTGTTGAAAGTTGACTGTATATGAGCATGACCACGTTCTATATTTTTACGTTCTCTTCTTCTAACACGTGTAACTTTCTTTTTTGGTTTAGCCATTTTCCTTTTCCCTCCTTCATCTAATTATTATTTAATTATTTTTTCTTTTTACGAGATACTGTTTTTCTAGGACCTTTTCTAGTTCTAGCATTAGTTTTAGTTCTTTGTCCTCTTAATGGAAGACCTTTACCATGTCTAATTCCTCTATAACATTTTATATCTCTTAATCTCTTTATGTTTAAAGCAATTTCTCTTCTTAAGTCACCTTCAACTAAGAAATCGTCATCTATAACTTTTCTTAACTCATTAACTTGATCTTCTGATAAATCTTTTATTCTTGTATCTGGATTTATCTCAGCTTTAGCTAATATTTCGTTAGCAGTTGCTTTACCTATACCATATATATAAGTTAAGCCTATCTCCGCTCTTTTTTCTCTAGGTAAATCTACCCCAGCTATTCTTGCCATGATCGCACCTCCTACACATAGTTTTTAGTGTTTAAAACTTCATATCATATATCAATCCTACGTCAGATTGTTCAACGATTTTAACGTTCTTTTGTTAACATCACAATATAGTATTATACTATAAAATTTAACAAAATACTAGTAATAATTTCTTATCCTTGTTTTTGCTTATGCTTTGGATTTTCACAGATAACCATTACTTTTCCTTTTCTTTTTATTACTTTGCATTTTTCACATATTGGTTTTACTGATGGTCTAACTTTCATTATTAATCCCTCCTTAGACTAAATATCAAGATAGTCTACTTCTTACGCCAAGTGATTCTCCCTCTTGTAAGGTCATATGGAGAAAGTTCAACATTCACCTTATCACCTTCAAGAATTCTTATGAAGTTCATTCTTAGCTTTCCAGAAATGTGGCATAATATCTCATGTCCATTTTCTAATTTAACTTTAAACATAGCATTAGGTAAAGCTTCTGAAACTGTACCTTCTAATTCTATAACATCTTTTTTGGCCATTAACTAACCAGCCCTCCATTTCAATAAGTTAAATTATCTAATTTAACTTAGTAAGTTCAGCTCTTAAAAAAGAATCTGTAATCTCTTGTCCAGATACTACTCTTTTTCTAACTTCATCATTAATAAAATTATATTTTTTTAAGTGCTTAACTTTCTTTAACTTAGGTTTGTCAAGTTTTCTTTTCTTTCCATCAGCTATTAATACATATTCATTATTAATTATCTTGACTACGAAAAATAAATTTCCTTCATCTCGACCTAATGAAACCTTAACAACTTGACCTATACTTAAATTATCTGATAGCACTTTTTTCACCTACTTCTTAATTTACAACTTTGTCAATATCAAAGGTTCATGTTCAGTAATTGCTATCGTATGCTCATAATGAGCTGATTTTTTTCCATCTATTGTAACAGTCGTCCACCCATCTGATAGAGTCTTTACATGATAACGACCTGCATTAACCATTGGCTCTATAGCAATAACCATTCCTTCTCTAAGTCTTGGTCCTTTTCCTGGGAGTCCATAATTAGGTACCTGTGGATCTTCATGAAGATTTGCTCCAACTCCATGTCCTACCAAATCCCTAACTACTGAGAAACCATGTTTCTCAACGTGTGTTTGTACTGCGTGTGAGATATCTGAAAGTCTATATCCTAATTTAGCAAATTTTATTCCTTCATAGAAGCTTTCTCTAGTTACTTCTATTAATTTCCTATCTTCTTCAGATATCATGCCTACTCCATGAGTTTTCGCAGAATCACCATGATATCCTTTATAATAGGCTCCTATATCTAAGCTTACAATGTCTCCTTCTTTTAATAGAGTCTCACCTGGAATTCCATGTACAACTTCTCTATTGATAGAAGCACATATACTTCCTGGAAAACCTCCATATCCTTTAAAAGATGGTTCAGCATTGTATTTTCTTATATTCTCTTCAGCTATTTTATCTAATTCTAAAGTAGATATTCCCGGAGAAATAGCATTTCTTAAAACTTCATGAGTATCAGCAACAATTTTGCCTGCTTCTCTTAAAAGTTCTATTTCTTTCTTTGATTTCAAGATAATCATTTATTTTCCACTTCCTAAAGCAGCAACAATATCTTCAAATACTTTATCTATTGCTTGGTCACCTTTTATATCAGCTATTATACCTTGTTTGCTATAATAATCTACTAAAGGCTTAGTTTCATCTAGATAAACTTGTATTCTCTTAGATACAGTTTCTTCATTATCATCAGCTCTTTGATATAATTCTCCTTGGCATACATCACATACACCTTTTACTTTAGGAGGATTAAACTCAACATGATAAGTAGCTCCACAAGACTTGCATATTCTTCTACCAACTGCTCTAGATACTAATATACTCTTATCAACTTCAATATTGACAACTTTATCTAGTACTATACCAGCATTTTTTAAGAATACATCTAAATGCTCACCTTGTGCTACATTTCTTGGAAATCCATCTAACATAAATCCATTTTTACAGTCTTCTTGAGATATTCTATCAGTAACTAAACCTACAGTTAACTCATCTGGTACTAATAAACCTTGGTCCATGTATTCTTTAGCTTTTTTTCCAAGTTCTGTTCCCTCTTTTATATTCTTTCTGAATATATCTCCTGTTGATATATGAGGTATATTGTATTTTTCTACTATTCCTGCCGCCTGAGTACCTTTACCAGCACCTGGAGGTCCAAGTAATATTATTCTCATATTATCCATCTCCATTTTATTTTAAGAAACCTTGATAGCTTCTCATAACTAAGTTTGACTCTAATTGTCTCTTAAGCTCCAAAGCAACCCCAACAACGATTAGCAATGAAGTCCCAGCTAGACTCATATTTACATTCATATAATGTGTTGTAAGAGCTGGTACCATAGCAATTATTGCTAAGAAAGTAGCTCCAGCTAAAGTTAATCTTGTTAAGATTCTATTTAAATAATCCATAGTAGGTTCACCTGGTCTGATACCTGGTATAAATCCACCATTATTTTTCATATTTTTAGATATATCTTCTGTATTGAATGATACAGTTGTATAAAAATATGAGAAGAAAATTATAAGTAGAATTTCAATTGATCTGTATGTCCAAAATCCTTGTTCTGTTGCCATACTTAAGTATTTTTGAACAAAAGCTTGAGCATCTGCCCCCATAAACATAGCTATTGTTTGTGGAAAAGCTAAAAGTGAACTAGCAAAAATTATAGGCATAACTCCTGATTGGTTAACTTTCATTGGTATATGAGAACTTTGTCCTCCATACATTTTTCTTCCAACAACTCTTTTAGCATATTGTACAGGTATCTTTCTAGTAGCTTCTTGTATAAATGTAACTCCTGTAACTGTAAGTAATATAACTACAATTAGAAGTATTATTACCCAAGGTGCAACTTGACCAGATTTAACTTGTTGTGCGATTTTAATAACATCTGTTGGTATTCTTGATATAATACCTGCAAATATTATTACTGAACTACCATTACCAATTCCTTTTTCGGTAATTTTGTCCCCAATCCACATTACTAACATACTTGCTGAAACTAATGTTATTACAACAGTTGTGATAAAAAACACACTATTTGATATTAAAGCACTTCTTACAATTCCTAATGTAATTCCCAAAGCTTGTACAACTGCTAGAGCTAGTGCTGTATATTTAGTGTACTTATTGATTTTTTTCTTTCCTTCTTCACCAGATTTTTGAAGTTCTGCTAAACTTTCAAAACCTACTGTTAGAAGCTGTATTATGATTGATGCAGTAATATATGGACTTATACCCAAAGCAAATAATGAAAAGTTACTAAATGCTCCACCAGTAAACATATTATACAGAGAAAGTAGACTATTGCCGCCTACCATCTTTTGTATAATACTAGTGTCTATACCTGGAACTGGTATTGTAGTACCTATTCTGAATATCACGATCATCATAAGTGTATACATTACTTTTTTTCTTACTGCTTTAATCTTCCAAGCTTGTTTTAATTTTGACAGCACGCTAATTCACCCCGCCTGTACTGGCTAGGAGATTAGCAGGTTATTATACTAACTCTGCTTTTCCACCAGCTTTTTCTATTTTTTCTTGAGCTGAAGCTGTAAATTTAGCAGCTTTAACAGTTAAAGCTTTTTCTAAATTACCTTCACCTAAGATTTTAATTCCATCTTTACCTATTTTGCTTATAGTTTTAGTAGATTTTAATAATTCTGCAGTTATTTCTGTTCCATTTTCAAATCTATTTAAAACTTCAACATTAACTTCTGTGTAAACTTTCTTAAATATGTTATTGAAACCTCTCTTAGGAAGTCTTCTAGCTAGTGGCATTTGTCCACCTTCGAACCCTACTCTTACTCCACCACCAGAACGAGACCATTGACCTTTTTGTCCACGTCCTGCAGTTTTACCTTGTCCAGTTGCAGTACCTCTACCTAATCTTCTTTTAGCTCTTACTGCACCTTCAGCAGGTTTTAACTCATGTAACTTCATGGATTGCACCTCCTTGCACTACTTTTTAAAAATTATTCAGCTATTTCAGTTACTTCTAATAAATGACTTACTTTTTTTATCATACCTCTTATTTGAGCATTGTCTTCTTTTACAACAACTTGTTCTCTTTTTCTTAATCCTAACGCTTCAACATTCTTTTTTTGGTTAGGAGTAGTTCCTATAACACTTCTAACTAATTTTATTTGTAATTTAGCCATTTTACACTACCTCCTTACCCTAGAAGTTCTTCAACTTTTTTACCTCTAAGTTTAGCTATATCTTCAACTGTTTTTAGAGAATTAAGTCCTTCTATTGTAGCATTTACCATATTTCTTGGATTGTTAGATCCTAAAGATTTAGCTCTAACGTCTTTTAGTCCAGCTAACTCAAGTACGGCTCTAGCAGGTCCCCCAGCTATTACTCCTGTACCTTCTACAGCAGGCATTATTAATATATTTCCAGCACCAAAGTGTCCGCGTACTTCGTGAGGAATTGTAGTCCCAACCATTGGCACTACTATTAGATTTTTCTTAGCATCTTCAACTGCTTTTTTTATAGCGTCTGGTACTTCCATTGCTTTCCCAGCACCTATACCAACGTGTCCGTTTTCATCTCCAACAACTACTAACGCTGCAAATCTGAAGTTTCTACCACCTTTTACAACCTTAGTAACACGTCTTACTTCAACAACTTTTTCTTGTAAGTCAAGTTGTCCTGCATCTATCGGCTTACGACGTAGCATGTATTTTTCCCTCCTTCGTATTAGAACTTAAGACCAGCTTCTCTAGCACTTTCAGCTAATTCTTGAATTCTTCCATGATATAAGTATCCACCTCTGTCAAATACAACTTCAGTGATTCCTTTTTCAACAGCTTTTTTAGCAACTAATTCTCCAACTTTCTTAGCTGCTTCCTTATTTCCTGTATGATTAACAGCACTCTTAACTTCTGCTTCTAAAGAAGATGCAGCAACTAGAGTTACTCTGTTTGTGTCATCTATTATTTGAGCATATATATTGTTAGCACTTCTAAATACACATAATCTTGGTCTTTGAGCAGTACCGCTTATTTTTCTACGAACTCTCTTATGTCTTTGAAGTCTATTAGCATTTTTATCAGCCTTTTTTAACACCTAGCTCACTCCTTTCTAGCGTTTAAGTTTTGGTATTATTTTTTACCAGTTTTTCCTTCTTTACGTCTGATTACTTCATCAACGTATTTTATACCTTTACCTTTGTATGGCTCTGGCTTTCTCCAAGCTCTTATTTTAGCAGCATAGTTTCCTACTAATTGCTTGTCTATACCTTTTACTATTAACTCAGTTTGGTTTGGAGCTTCAACAGTTATTCCTTCTGGATCTTCCATTTCAACTGGATGAGAGAAACCTAAGTTCATAACTAATTTTTTCCCTTGTTTTTGAGCTCTGTATCCAACACCTTTTAGTTCTAATTTCTTTTCGAAACCAGTATTTACACCTACAACCATATTATCTAATAAAGTTCTAGTTAATCCGTGTAAAGATCTGTGTTTTTTATTATCAGTTGGTCTTTCAACCATTATTGTATTTTCTTCTTTTTTTATATTTAACTCAGCACTTAATTGTTTAGTTAAAGTTCCCTTTGGACCTTTTACTGTAACTAAATTTCCTTCAGCTATAGTAACTTCAACACCTGCTGGTATTATTATTGGCTTAACACCTATTCTTGACATGGTCGCACCTCCTTACATTGTTCATATTGATTACCAAACGTAGCAGATTACTTCTCCACCAACATTTTCTTTTCTAGCTTGCTTGTCAGTTAATATTCCTTTTGAAGTAGATATTACTGATATTCCTAATCCATTTAATACTTTTGGTATTTCGTGGTTAGCAGCGTAAACTCTCATACCAGGCTTAGATATTTTCTTAAGACCTGTGATAACTCTTTCGCCTTCTTGTCCGTACTTTAATTGTATTCTTATGATACCTTGTTTTCCATCTTCTATAACATCATAACCTCTTATGAAACCTTCTTCTAATAAGATTCTAGCTAACTCTTTCTTCATATTAGAAGCTGGAACATCTACAGTTTCATGCTTAACAACATTAGCATTTCTTATACGAGTAAGCATATCTGCAATTGGATCTGTCATTGTCATTTTGTAGCCCTCCTTCCATTCTAATCAAGCTTCTACCAGCTTGCTTTTCTAACACCAGGTATTTGACCTTTATAAGCTAATTCTCTAAAGCATATACGGCATATACCAAATTTTTTCAAAACTGAATGCGGTCTTCCGCATATAGTACATCTAGTGTATTCTCTAGTAGCGTACTTTTGCTTTCTTTGTTGTTTAACAACCATCGCTTTTCTAGCCACGGGAATCCCTCCTTTGCTTACTTAGAAAATGGCATTCCTAATAATTTTAATAATTCACGAGCTTCTTCGTCAGTTTTTGCTGTAGTAACGAATATTATATCCATTCCTCTTACTTTATCAATTTTATCATATTCTATTTCAGGGAATATTAATTGTTCTTTAACTCCTAAAGCATAGTTTCCTCTACCATCAAAAGCATTAGGGTTAACACCTCTAAAGTCTCTAACTCTTGGTAAAGAAACTGATACTAATTTGTCCATAAAGTAGAACATTTTGTCAGCTCTTAATGTAACTTTTGTTCCTATTGGCATTCCTTCTCTTAGTTTGAAGTTAGCAACAGATTTTCTAGCTTTAGTTATAACAGGCTTTTGTCCTGATATTATTTCTAATTCTTCAACGCCTTTTTCTAATCCTTTTGGATTTTCTCTAGCATCACCTATACCCATGTTAATAACTATTTTATTTAACTTAGGTATCTCCATTACGTTTTTATATCCAAATTTCTCCATTAAAGCAGGAGCAACTTCTTTCATGTATTTTTCTTGTAATCTAGAAGCCATTTAAGGTCCCTCCTTTCAAGCAATATTTATTATAATTCTTTTCCGCTCTTTGCTGATACTCTTACTTTTGTCCCATCTTTTACTTCATATCTTACTCTAACGCCTTTTCCTGTTTCAGGATCAAATGGCATTACATTAGATATGTGTATTGGGGCTTCTTTATTTATTATTCCACCTTGTTGGTTCATAGCACTTGGTTTTTGATGTTTAGTTATTACGTTTACACCTTCAACTAATACTTTATCAGCTTTAGGGTATACCTTTAAAACTGAACCTTTTTTACCTTTATCTTTACCTGCTATAACTACAACAGTGTCACCTTTTTTAACACGCATCATGTCCTATTGCACCTCCTTAATTATAGTACTTCTGGAGCAAGAGAAACTATTTTCATGAATTCATTGTCTCTTAACTCTCTAGCAACAGGCCCGAATATACGAGTTCCTACTGGAGTTTTATCGTCCTTTATTATAACAGCAGCATTTTCATCAAAAGATATATAGCTTCCGTCATTACGTCTTACGCCTTGTTTGCTTCTTACTATAACAGCTTTAACAACCTTACCTTTTTTTACAACTCCACCAGGTGTTGCACTTTTAACAGTAGCAACTATAACGTCGCCTATGTTACCATATCTTCTTTTACTTCCGCCTAGAACACGTATACATAAAAGTTCTTTAGCTCCTGAGTTATCAGCAACTCTTAGACGTGATTCTTGTTGTATCATATCGTAATCCCTCCTTCTTCAAAAACTACTTAACTTTCTCAACAACTTCAACTAGTCTGAATCTCTTATCTTTAGATAAAGGTCTAGTTTCCATTATTTTAACTCTATCTCCGATGTTACATATATTCTTTTCATCATGAGCCTTAAATTTCTTAGTTCTCTTAACACGTTTGTTATATAGTGGATGACGTACGAATTCTTCAACAGCTACTACTATTGTTTTATCCATCTTATCACTAACAACACGGCCTATTCTAACTTTTCTTCTTCCTCTTTCCATGTTTAAAAAGCCTCCTTTCCAAATTAAGCTCTAGTTTCGTATAACTTTCTTTCAGCAAGAACAGTTTTAACTTTTGCTATATCCTTCTTAACAAACTTTATTCTAGCTGTATTTTCTAATTGACCAGTAGCTAATTGGAATCTTAAGCTAAATAATTCACTTTTGAAGTCGTTTAATTTGTTCATTAGCTCTTCGCTTGTTAAATCTCTTAATTCTTTAGCTTTCATCCTATTCACCACCCTTTACTTCTAAATCTTCTTTTTTAACAAATTTACATTTGATTGGTAATTTATGTGCAGCAAGTCTCATAGCTTCTCTTGCTTTATCTTCAGAAACACCTGCTAATTCAAACATAACTCTTCCTGGCTTAACTACAGCTACCCAATATTCTGGAGAACCTTTCCCTGCACCCATACGAGTTTCTGCTGGTTTTCTTGTTACTGGTTTATGAGGGAATATTTTTATCCAAACCTTTCCCCCTCTTTTTATATATCTAGTCATCGCGATTCTGGCAGCTTCTATTTGATTAGAAGTTATCCAAGAAGCTTCTAAAGCTACTAATCCAAACTCACCATAAGTAACTTTGTTACCTTTATGAGCTTGCCCAGCCATACTTCCTCTATGAACTCTACGACGCTTTACTCTTTTTGGCATTAACATGAGTATTTTTCCTCCTTCCTTGAACCTAACTATTATTAATTTCCTTTGTTTTCAGTTCTTTGAGGTCTTGATCCACCTTGAGGTCTTTGTCCACCTTGAGGTTTTTGCCCTCTATAGTTTCCTCTGTTATCGTTTCCTCTTCTATCATTTCCTCTTCTATCGTTTCTTCTGTTATCTCTCTTGTTGTCTCTTCTGTCGCTCTTTCTGCTTTCTTCTCTTGGGTTTACACCATCTCTAGTTGGTAAAACTTCACCATTACATACCCAAACTTTTATACCTATTTTTCCATAAGTAGTATCAGCTTCAGCGAAACCATAATCTATATCTGCTCTTAAAGTTTGTAGTGGCACATTTCCTTCACTATAACCTTCAGTTCTAGCCATTTCAGCTCCACCTAATCTTCCTGAAGCAGAAACTTTTATCCCTTTAGCACCAGATTTCATTGCTCTTTGTATAGCTTGTTTCATTGCTCTTCTGAAAGCAACCCTTCTTTCTATAGCTAAAGCTATATTTTCAGCTACTAATTGAGCATTTTTATCTGTACTTCTTACTTCTACTATGTTAACTATTATACTTTTCTTTGTCATTTTTTCTAATTCAACTTTTAATGCTTCGATTCCAGCACCAGCTCTTCCTATAACTACTCCTGGCTTAGCAACATGTAAGTCCATTTTTATTTTGTTAGCTGATCTTTCTATTTCTATTCTAGCAACTCCAGCTGAGTATAATCTTTTCTTTAAGAATTTACGTATATTATGGTCTTCTAATAATAAGTTTCCGAACTCTTTTTTATCAGTAGCGAACCATCTTGAGTCCCAATCTTTTATAACACCGACTCTTAAGCCGTGTGGATTAACCTTTTGACCCATTATTTTCCCTCCTATCTATTAATTATTTTTTTTCTTTCACAACAACCTCTATATGAGAAGTTCTTTTTCTTATTGTAGTTGCACGACCCATAGCTCTAGGCATGAATCTCTTCATTGTTGGCCCTTGATTAGCAACTATTGATGCTATATATAATTTTTCAGTATCCATTTCGTGATTGTTTTCTGCGTTAGCTTTAGCTGACTTTACAACTTTAGCTATTATTGAAGCTGCTCCTCTTGGAGTGAACTTTAATATCGCTAATGCTTCATCAACATTCTTTCCTCTAACAAGGTCACAGATTTGGCCTGCTTTTCTTGGTGATACACGTACATATTTAGCAGTAGCTTTTGCTTCCATTGTTATTCCTCCTTTCTTAGTCATAATTTAATTATTTTCTCTTATTAGATTTTTCGTCATCCTTATGTCCTTTGAAAGTTCTAGTAGGAACGAACTCACCTAATTTGTGTCCAACCATATCTTCTGTTATATATACTGGAACATGTTTTCTTCCATCATGAACAGCTATAGTGTTTTCTACCATTTGTGGAAATACAGTTGAAGATCTTGACCAAGTTTTTATAACTTCTTTACTTCCACTAGCATTCATAGCTTCTATTTTCTTTAAAAGTCTTGCATGGACAAAAGGCCCTTTTTTAGTTGATCTTGACATTTATATTCCTCCTTTCCGAGCAAAAATAAATTTACTACTTAGTTCTTCTTGATACTATTAATTTATTTGAAGCTTTGTTTTTCTTTCTAGTTTTGTATCCAAGAGCTGGTTTACCCCATGGAGTAACAGGAGATGGTCTACCTATTGGAGATCTACCTTCCCCTCCACCGTGTGGATGGTCATTAGGGTTCATTACAGAACCTCTTACAGTAGGTCTTATTCCCATATGTCTTTTTCTACCTGCTTTACCAATAACTACGTTACCGTGCTCTATATTTCCAACTTGTCCTATAGTAGCTTTACAGTTTATGCTTACTAATCTCATTTCACCTGATGGTAATCTTAATAAAGCATTTTTTCCTTCTTTAGCCATTAATTGTGCAGAAACTCCAGCAGATCTAACTAATTGAGCTCCTTTTCCTGGCTTTAATTCTATATTATGAATGATAGTACCAACTGGCATATCTTTTAATGCTAAACAGTTTCCTGGTTTTATATCAGCACCTAATCCTGATAAGATAGTATCTCCAACGTTGATTCCAACTGGAGCTAATATATATCTTTTTTCTCCATCAGCATAGTTTAATAATGCAATATTTGCAGTTCTGTTTGGATCATATTCTATAGTAGCAACCTTAGCAGGTATACCATCTTTATCTCTTTTAAAATCTATTATTCTATATTTTCTTTTTTGTCCTCCACCTCTATGACGAACAGTTATTCTACCATGTACGTTTCTACCAGCATTTTTCTTTAAGTTAACTAAAAGAGATCTTTCTGGTTGGTTACATGTTATTTCCTCAGAAACTAAAACTGTCATTTGTCTTAAGGCAGGAGAAGTTGGTCTAAACTTTTTTATAGCCATCTGTTTTCCCTCCTTCGTTTGTTATAATATTACATTCCTTGGAAGAATTCTATTTCTTTACTATCAGCAGTTAATTTAACTACTGCTTTCTTAAAGCTTGCTGTTCTTCCTTGAGTTCTACCCATTCTTTTAACTTTTCCATCGTAGTTTAAAGTATTTACTTTATCAACACTAACTCCGAATACTTTTTCTACTGCTTTTTTTATTTCAGTTTTGTTCGCATCTTTAGCCACAACAAAAGTGTATTTTTTTTCACCCATTTCAGCCATACTGTGCTCAGTTACAACTGGTCTTATTATTACATCATGTGGATTAGTCATTATGCGTACACCTCCTCCACTTTTTTAACAGCATCTGTAGTTATTATAAATGAATCATATTTTAATATATCATATACATTCATAGTATTAACTAATGCAGTTTGAACACCTTCTATATTTCTAGCTGATTTTATTACATTATCATTTTTATCAGCTATAACTACTAAAGCTTTTTTAGCAGCATTTATATTATTTAATATTTGAGCGAATTCTTTAGTTTTAGGAGCATCTATGTTTAATGCATCTAATACTATAACTTCACTATTTTGTATTTTTGAAGATAAAGCACTCTTCATAGCTAATCTTCTTACCTTCTTAGGTAATGTATATTTGTAACTTCTTGGTTTAGGTGCAAAAGCAACTCCTCCACCTACCCATTGTACAGATCTTGTAGAACCTTGTCTTGCTCTACCTGTTCCTTTTTGTTTCCAAGGTTTTCTTCCGCCACCTCTAACTTCTGCTCTAGTTTTAGCAGATTGAGTTCCTTGTCTCTTATTTGCTAATTGATTTTTTACAACTTCATATAAAACATGTCCATTAACTTCTACGCCAAATATAGAATCTGATAATTCTATTTCTCCAACGTTTTGTCCACTAATATTTAGTACATTTAATTTTGGCATTGTTATTCCTCCTTTCTCTAGGTTAGTCATTATTTAGAAACCTTTACAGCTTCTTTTATAGTTACTACTGAACCTTTAGCTCCTGGTATAGCTCCCTTAACTAATATAAGGTTCTTATCAGCATCTACTTTAACAACCTCTAAGTTTTGAACTGTTACCTTTACGCTTCCCATATGTCCAGCTAATTTTTTGTTTTTAAATACTCTACCTGGGTAAGAACAAGCTCCCATTGAACCTGGTCTTCTGTGGTATCTAGAACCGTGAGATTCAGGACCTCTACTTTGTCCATGTCTTTTTATTGGACCTTGGAATCCCTTACCTTTACTTATTCCAGTAACATCTATTTTTGCACCTGCTTCAAATACATCAGCTTTTATTTCTTGTCCAACTGTGTATCCTTCTACAGAATCTACTCTAAACTCTTTTAAATGTTTCTTTAAAACATTAGCAGCAGCTAAGTGTCCTTTTTTAGGCTTGTTTAAAGATTTTTCTTTAGCATCTTCAAAACCTATTTGTATAGCATTGTATCCATCTTTATCAACTGTTTTTATTTGAGTAACGACCATAGGTCCTGCTTCAACAGCTGTTACAGGTATAACTACACCTTTATCAGTGAATATTTGAGTCATACCAACTTTTTTTCCTAATATTCCATTCATATTAGCACCTCCTATAATTCTTACAGCGGATTACATCATTTTAGAAGTAATCATTCTAAGATAGTTACCTATAGGATAATATCTTAGGGGTTCTTATAATTTTATTTCTATATCTACACCTGCTGGTAAGTCTAATCTCATTAATGAGTCAACTGTTTTAGGTGTTGGATTAGCTATGTCGATTAGTCTTTTATGAGTTCTTATTTCAAATTGTTCTCTAGAGTCTTTGTACTTATGTACGGCTCTTAATATAGTTACAATTTGTTTTTCTGTTGGTAGAGGCACAGGTCCTGAAACTTGTGATCCAGCCTTTTTAGCAGTTTCAACTATTTTACCTGCTGAAAAATCTAATAATTTGTGATCATATGATTTTAATCTTATTCTTATTTTTTCATTCTTAGCCATTTTGTTTTCCCTCCTTTATCACGTGTTTAATTTTCAAGTTGCGTACAACCAATACCGATACACTGCTCCGGGTGTGTTGTAACTTTCAAATCGATATCAGTTCGTATTTCACTAGGATTTAATTCTTATTTTCTTAATCTCTCAAGCACACTATTATATTTTATATCATCTGTTACATTTTTTCAAGTTTTTTTTATGTTTTTTCCAATTTTATTTTCTCTTACAACATTATAACCTTAAACTTGATTATTAATCTATCTCAAGGCACTAGTTTAGTATATATGCTTTATTGCTACTTGTCAACAAAAAACAAAAAAGAGAGGTTGAACCCCCTCTTTTTTTATATGAAATCAATTAGCTTAGTAAAAGATTATTCGATTATTGTAGCAACAACTCCTGAAGCTACTGTTCTTCCACCTTCTCTTATTGAGAATCTTAATCCTTCTTCTACAACTATTGAGTTTATTAAGTCTACTTCCATTGTTACGTTATCTCCAGGCATTACCATTTCTATTCCATCTGGTAACTTACAAGCTCCTGTTACATCTGTTGTTCTGAAATAGAATTGTGGTCTATATCCATCAAAGAATGGTGTATGTCTTCCACCTTCTTCTTTTTTAAGTACATATACTTCTGCAGTAAATTTTGTGTGTGCTTTTACTGATCCAGTTTTTGCTAGTACTTGTCCTCTTTCTATTTCGTTTCTTTGTACTCCTCTTAATAATGCTCCTATATTATCCCCTGCTTGTGCTTGGTCTAATAATTTTCTGAACATTTCTACTCCTGTTACTACTACTTTTCTTGGTGCTTCTGTTAATCCTACTAATTCTACTTCGTCTTGTACTTTTAATACTCCTCTTTCCACTCTTCCTGTTGCAACTGTTCCTCTTCCTGTGATTGAGAATACGTCTTCTACTGGCATTAAGAATGGTTTGTCAGTATCTCTTTCTGGTGCTGGTATATATTCATCTATTTGCTCAAATAATTCTACTATTTTATTTCCCCATTCGCTCTTTGGATCTTCTAATGCCATTAATGCTGATCCTCTTATTATTGGAGTATCATCTCCTGGGAAATCATATTCTGTTAATAAATCTCTTACTTCCATTTCTACTAGTTCTAATAACTCTTCGTCATCTACCATGTCACATTTGTTTAAGAATACTACTATATATGGTACACCAACTTGTCTTGATAATAGTATATGCTCTCTTGTTTGTGGCATTGGTCCATCTGTTGCTGAACAAACTAATATTGCTCCATCCATTTGAGCTGCTCCTGTTATCATGTTCTTAACGTAGTCAGCATGTCCTGGGCAGTCAACGTGTGCGTAGTGTCTATTTGGAGTTTCATACTCAACGTGTGCTGTTGATATTGTGATTCCTCTTTCTCTTTCTTCTGGAGCTTTATCTATGTTTGCGAAATCTACTGCTTCTCCTAATTGGTATCTGTCATATAATGTTTTTGTTATTGCTGCTGTTAATGTAGTTTTACCGTGGTCAACGTGTCCTATTGTCCCTATATTAACATGAGGTTTTGTTCTTTCGTATTTAGCTTTAGCCATTTTGAATTTCCTCCCTTTATCTTGTGCAAGACGAGACAAGTCTCGTCTTGCTGATTATTTTTTATATTTATATTATTAATTAATTTTTAAATTATTTTCCTTCAGCTATCTTTTTAGCAACTGAAGCTGGAACTTGTTCATAGTGATCGAATATCATTGTATAAGTTGCACGACCTTGAGTTGAAGATCTTAGGTCTGTAGAGTATCCAAACATTTCTGAAAGTGGAACAAATGCATTTATAACTTGTGCACCACTTCTTGCTTCCATTCCTTGGATTAATCCTCTTCTTGAGTTTAAGTCACCCATAACATCTCCCATGTAATCTTCTGGAGTAACAACTTCTACTTTGAAGTAAGGCTCTAAAAGAACTGCATTACCTTTCTTCATAGCATCTTTAAATGCCATTGAACCAGCCATCTTGAACGCCATCTCAGAAGAGTCAACTTCATGGTAAGAACCATCATATAACTCAACAGCAACGTCTACAACTGGATATCCAGCAACTATACCAGATTGCATAGCTCCTTGTATACCCATGTCAACTGGACCAACATATTCTTTTGGTACAGATCCACCAACAGTTTTGTTTGTGAATTTGTATCCTTCACCTGGCTCTTGAGGAGCAACTCTAATCTTAACGTGACCATATTGTCCTCTACCACCTGATTGCTTAGAGTACTTGTATTCAACATCAACTGGTTGAGTTATAGTTTCTCTGTATGCAACTTGTGGAGCACCAACTTTAGCTTCTACTTTAAATTCTCTTAATAATCTATCTACTATTATCTCTAAGTGTAATTCACCCATACCAGATATTATAGTTTGTCCTGTTTCTTGGTCAGTTTTAACTGTGAAAGTTGGGTCTTCTTCAGCTAATTTTTGAAGAGCTATACCCATTTTTTCTTGAGCTGCTTTAGAACTTGGTTCTATAGCAACAGATATAACTGGCTCAGGGAATTCCATAGATTCAAGTATTATTGGATTAGCAGGATCACATAATGTGTCTCCAGTAGTAGTATCTTTTAATCCTACTGCTGCTGCTATATCTCCAGCATAAACTTTAGTTATTTCTTCTCTTGTATTGGCATGCATTTGTAGTATACGACCAATTCTTTCTCTCTTATTCTTAGTTGCATTTAAAACATAAGAACCAGATTCTAATGTTCCAGAGTAAACTCTGAAGAACGCTAGTTTTCCAACAAATGGGTCAGTCATTATTTTGAATGCTAATGCAGAGAATGGCTCTTCATCAGAAGAATGTCTTTCAGCTTCCTCTCCATCTTCCAATATACCTTTTATAGCTGCTATATCAGTTGGTGCTGGTAAGTAATCTAAAACTGCATCTATTACTAACTGAACACCTTTGTTTCTATAAGCTGTACCACAGAAAACTGGGTTCATTTCACAAGCTATAGTAGCTTTTCTTATAGCAACTTTTAATTCATCTATAGTAGGTTCTTCACCTTCAAGATATTTCATCATTAACTCTTCATCAGTTTCAGCTACTGCTTCAACTAATTTTTCTCTCCACTCTGTAGCTAATTCTTTCATATCTTCTGGTATGTCTGTTTCTTCCATTTCAACACCTAAGTCGTCTTTGTATATAACAGCATCCATTTTTAATAAGTCTATTATACCTATAAATGAATCTTCTTTACCTATTGGTAATTGCATAGGAACTGCATTAGAATTTAATCTAGATTTCATCATGCTTACAACATTGTAGAAATCTGCACCTAATATATCCATTTTATTTACAAAAGCTATTCTAGGTACTCCATAAGTTTCAGCTTGTCTCCATACATTCTCAGATTGAGGTTCAACTCCACCTTTTGCACAGAATACAGCAACTGAACCGTCAAGAACTCTTAGAGATCTTTCAACTTCAACTGTGAAGTCCACGTGTCCAGGAGTATCTATTATATTTATTCTATGGTCTTTCCATGAAGCAGTAGTAGCGGCAGAAGTTATTGTTATACCTCTTTCCTTTTCTTGCTCCATCCAGTCCATTTGAGAAGCCCCTTCATGAGTTTCTCCTATCTTATGAGTTTGCCCAGTATAAAACAGGATTCTTTCTGTAGTAGTAGTTTTCCCTGCATCTATATGAGCCATGATTCCTATATTCCTAGTTCTTTCCAAAGGAAACTTTCTAGCCATGGTTATCCTCCTTATGATATCCTCAATTTTATAAGATATCTATATATCCTACCATCTATAATGAGCAAATGCTTTATTAGCTTCTGCCATTTTATGAGTATCTTCTTTTTTCTTAACTGAAGCTCCTGTGTTGTTAGCTGCGTCCATTATTTCTTTAGCTAATTTATCAACCATTCCTTTTTCTCCACGAGCTCTAGTATATTTTACTAACCATCTTAAACCTAATGTTTGTCTTCTTTCAGGTCTAACTTCGATTGGTACTTGGTAGTTTGCCCCACCAACTCTTCTTGCTTTTACTTCTAAAACAGGCATTATATTATCCATTGCCTTATTAAATACTTCTAAAGCATCTTCTCCTGTTTTTTCAGCAATAATTGTGAAAGCATCATAAACTATTGTTTGAGACTTTCCTTTTTTTCCGTCTACCATTAAATTATTTATCAATTTAGTAACTACCTTACTCCCATACATAGGATCTGGTAAAACTTCTCTCTTTGGAACATTACCTTTTCTTGGCATTTCGCTTCCCTCCTTAATTATTTAACTTAAATCATAGGTACTCGACATAAATCATTTAATGCCGTGATGCCATAAATATCTATATATTTAAAGCACCGAACTATAATCAATCATTAATTGTTTTTATTTTTTAGCGTCCTTAGGTTTCTTAGCACCATACTTAGATCTTGATTGTCTTCTCTTATCAACACCTGCTGTATCTAAAGTACCTCTTAGTATATGGTATCTAACCCCTGGAAGGTCTTTTACTCTTCCGCCTCTTATAAGAACAACACTATGCTCTTGTAAGTTATGTCCTTCTCCTGGTATATAAGCAGAAACTTCTATACCATTAGTTAATCTAACTCTGGCAACTTTTCTTAAAGCTGAGTTAGGTTTCTTAGGAGTAACTGTTTTTACTGAAGTACAAACCCCTCTTTTTTGTGGAGCACTAGCGTCAGTTACTTTCTTGTTTAAAGAGTTGTAACCTTTTTGTAATGCTGGAGCAGTAGATTTCTTTTCAACTGCTTTTCTACTTTTACGAACTAATTGGTTAATTGTTGGCATCATCTGCACCTCCTTCCAAATTTTCGATCTTATCAGTGACCGCCAACTACATCAATATGAATACTCATACTGACTGATTGTAACATTTGTTACTTACAATTTAATGTCTATAACACATGAATATGTGATATTAGCATTTTTCTAGCTTGATGCTTTTAGTTTTTGTTTATTGCCATTTAAAAGTCACTAAGAGCTCATATAAGCCCTTAGTGTACTTTTAAACAACACACTTTACTATTTTAACACCACAAATAATGGTTGTCAAGATTTCTTTACTCTATCTGCCATTAATCTTCAATTTTTTCAACAGCTATATTTCTATATTTCTTCATTCCTGTTCCTGCTGGTATTAGTTTACCTAATATAACATTCTCTTTAAGCCCTATTAGGTGATCTTCTTTACCTTTTATTGCAGCTTCTGTTAATACTCTTGTTGTTTCCTGGAATGAAGCTGCTGATAAGAATGAATCAGTTGCAAGAGATGCTTTAGTTATACCAAGTAATACTCTTTTAGCAACTGCTGGTCTTAAGTCTTTAGCTATAGCTTCTTCGTTACATCTATTAAATGTTAATACATCTTCATATCCACCTGGTAATAAATCTGTATCTCCTGGGTCTTCAACTTTAACTTTAGATAGCATTTGTCTTACTATAACTTCTATATGCTTATCGTTAACATCAACCCCTTGAAGTCTATAAACCCTTTGAACTTCTTTAACTATATATTCTTGAACACCTTTAACACCTTTTACTCTTACTATATCATGAGGATTTATAAATCCTTGTGTTAAAGGATCTCCAGCTTCTAATATCTGTCCTTGCTTAACTTTTAATCTAGAACCATATGGTATCACATATGTTTGAGTTTCGCCTTCTTCTGGTATTACATTTACTTCTTTTCTCTTTCCAGTTTCATCTATTTCAACTCTACCAGATACTTCAGTTATTACAGCTAAACCTTTTGGTTTTCTAGCTTCAAATAATTCTTCAACCCTTGGAAGACCTTGAGTTATATCGGCTCCTGCAACCCCTCCAGTATGGAATGTACGCATTGTAAGCTGAGTACCCGGCTCACCTATAGATTGAGCTGCTATTATACCAACTGCTTCACCTATATTAACTTCTTTTCCTGTAGCTAAGTTTCTACCATAGCACTTAGAACAAACTCCATGATTAGTTCTACAGTTAAGAACTGTTCTTATCCTAATTTTTTCAATTCCTAAAGCTACTATAGTTTCTGCTTCATCTTCTTGTATCATAGCATCAGCTTCAACTATAACTTCACCAGTTTCAGGATTTAATATAGGGTCTATAGTATATCTTCCTACAATTCTATCATATATCTCTTCTATAACTTCATTTCCTTCTTTTATAGCATAAATTTCTGTAGTATCTTCTGTTCCACAATCTACTTCTCTTACAATAACATCTTGACTTACATCAACAAGTCTTCTTGTTAAGTATCCAGATTCAGCTGTACGTATAGCTGTATCGGCAAGACCTTTTCTGGCACCATGTGAAGATGTAAAGTATTCAAGTACTGATAAACCTTCACGGAAATTAGATTTAACTGGTATCTCAACTGTTTTACCAGATGCATTGGCCATAAGACCACGCATACCTGCTAACTGTCTAATTTGATTTTTAGAACCTCTGGCTCCTGAATGTGCCATTATATATATATTGTTTAATCTATCTAGTCCACCCATAAGAGCATCAGTAACCTTATCAGTTGTTTCTGTCCATGTCTCTATAACTTTTTCATATCTTTCTTCATTAGATATTAAACCTCTTCTGTATGCTTTTTCATATTTATCAACTTTTGCTTCTGCCTCAGCTATAAATACTTTCTTTTCTTCTGGAACACTCATATCAGCAACAGCAACTGTTATACCACCTAATGTAGAGTATTTAAATCCTAGAGATTTTATATAATCTAGTAATTCAGCTGTTTCTGTATTTCCATGTTTTCTAAAGCACTTATCTATTATTTTACCTAGAGATTTTTTATCTGCTAAGAAGTCAACTTCAAGAGCAAATGGGTTTTCATTTCTATCTACAAATCCTAAATCTTGAGGTATACTTTCATTAAATATAAATCTACCAACTGTACTTTCAACTAATGAGCTTCTTCCATCTTCAAGAGTTACTTTTAGTTTTACTAAGGCATGTAGATGAACTGATTTATTGTAATAAGCAAGTAATAGTTCATTAAAATCTTTAAATACCATTCCTGTTCCTTTAGCATCATCTTGTGCTTCTATTGTTAGATAATAACAACCTAAAACCATATCCTGAGATGGAGTAGTTATCGGAGAACCATCTTTAGGAGCAAGAATGTTGTTTACAGAAAGCATTAAAAATCTTGCTTCTGCTTGTGCTTCTACTGATAAAGGTACATGAACCGCCATTTGGTCACCATCGAAGTCTGCATTGTAAGCTGTACATACAAGAGGATGTAGCTTTATAGCTTTACCTTCAACCAAAATTGGTTCAAATGCTTGTATACCTAATCTATGTAGAGTCGGCGCACGGTTAAGAAGAACTGGATGGCTTTTTATAACATCTTCTAAAACATCCCAAACTTCTGGCTTAACTTTTTCTACTATAGATTTTGCACTTTTTATATTATGTGCATATCCTTCTTTAACTAGTTTATCCATAACAAATGGCTTGAATAGTTCTAGTGCCATTTTCTTTGGAAGACCACATTGATAGAATTTAAGTTCTGGTCCAACAACTATAACAGAACGTCCTGAGTAGTCAACACGCTTACCAAGTAAGTTTTGACGGAAACGACCTTGTTTACCCTTTAACATATCTGATAAAGACTTAAGTGGTCTATTTCCAGGCCCTGTTACAGGTCTACCTCTTCTACCATTATCTATTAATGCGTCAACTGCTTCTTGAAGCATTCTTTTTTCATTTCTTACAATTATATCTGGAGCTCCAAGCTCTAGTAATCTCTTAAGTCTATTATTTCTGTTTATAACTCTTCTATATAAATCATTTAAGTCTGAAGTTGCAAATCTTCCACCATCAAGTTGTACCATTGGTCTTAAATCTGGTGGTATTACTGGTATTGCATCTAAAATCATCCATTCTGGTTTATTCCCAGATTTTTTAAATGCTTCTACAACTTCTAATCTTCTTATTGTTCTAACTTTCTTTTGTCCTGTACTGTCTTTTAATTCCGATCTTAGGTCTTTGCTTTGTTGCTCTAAATCTATGTTTTGTAACAATATCTTTACAGCTTCAGCACCCATACCTACAGTAAAAGTATATCCGTATTTTTCAAGAGCAGTTCTATACTCTTTTTCTGTCAATAACTGCTTCTCATTCAATCCAGTTTCTCCTGGATCAACTACTACATATGAAGCAAAGTATAGTATTTTTTCTAATGATCTTGGTGACATATCAAGTAAAAGTCCCATTCTACTTGGTATACCTTTAAAGTACCAGATGTGAGACATAGGAGCTGCTAGCTCTATATGTCCCATTCTTTCTCTTCTTACTTTTGATTTAGTTACTTCTACTCCACATCTATCACAAACTACACCTTTGTATCTAACTCTTCTATATTTACCACAATGACACTCCCAGTCTTTTTGTGGTCCAAATATTCTTTCACAGAAAAGACCATCTTTTTCTGGTTTTAAAGTACGGTAATTTATAGTTTCTGGCTTTTTAACTTCTCCTCTAGACCATTGTCTTATTTTTTCTGGAGAAGCCAATGCTATTTTTATCGACTCGAAATTGTTTAATTCAAACAAGGAGTTCTCTCCCTTCTATTTGAGATTTACATTAATTAAATTTACACATCAAAGTCATCACCAACAAAGTCTATTTCTTCTTCAAATAAATCTTCTTCAGCAAATTCTTCTAAATTCTCTATATCCTCATCTTCTACGGTTTCCGTAAAATCATCTTCAATTTCTTCTATTATATTACTTTCTTCAACTTCTCCCATGTTATTTACAACATCTAGTTCAAATTCACCTATTGTGTCATCTTCATCTACAGATTCTCTTACTTCTATTTCTTGATCTTCATCTGTTAATACTTTTACATCTAAGCATAAACTTTGAAGTTCTTTTATAAGAACCTTAAATGATTCTGGGATTCCTGGCTCAGGTATGTTTTCACCTTTAACTATGGCTTCGTAAGTTCTAACACGACCTACAACATCATCAGACTTGACAGTAAGTATTTCTTGAAGTATATGAGCAGCTCCATATGCTTCTAGAGCCCAAACCTCCATCTCTCCAAATCTTTGTCCACCAAATTGTGCTTTACCACCTAGTGGCTGTTGAGTAACTAATGAGTATGGTCCAGTACTTCTTGCATGTAGTTTTTCATCAACTAAATGATGTAGTTTTAAGTAGTACATATATCCAACAGTTATTCTATTATCAAAAGTTTCACCTGTTCTACCATCATATAAAGTTAATTTACCATCTCTAGGATATCCAGCTTCTTCAAGAGCATCCATTATATCATACTCATTGGCACCATCAAATACTGATGTTGCAACATACCATCCTAAAGTCTTAGCAGCAAGTCCTAAATGAACCTCTAAAACCTGACCGATGTTCATACGTGATGGTATACCTTGTGGGTTAAGTATTATATCTAGTGGAGTTCCATTTTCCATGAATGGCATATCTTCTTCTGGTAATATTCTTGAGATAACCCCTTTATTACCATGACGACCAGCCATTTTATCTCCAACTTTTATTTTTCTCTTTTTAGCTATATAACATCTTACTAATTCATTTACTCCTGGAGATAAATCATCTCCATTTTCTCTAGTAAATACTTTTACATCAACTATTATACCAGATTCACCATGAGGTACTTTAAGTGAAGTATCTCTGACTTCTCTAGCCTTTTCACCAAATATTGCACGAAGTAATCTTTCCTCAGCAGTAAGTTCAGTTTCTCCTTTTGGAGTTACTTTACCAACTAATATATCTCCTGAATCTACTTCTGCACCTATTCTTATTATACCTCTGTCATCTAAGTTCTTAATTGCACTATCTCCAACATTAGGTATATCTCTAGTTATTTCCTCTGGCCCTAGTTTTGTATCTCTAGCTTCACATTCATATTCTTCTATATGAATTGTTGATAATCTATCTTCTTTAACTAATCTTTCATTTATTAATATGGCATCTTCGTAGTTATAACCTTCCCAAGTCATGAATGCTATAAGACAGTTTCTTCCAAGTGCTACTTCTCCTAAATCAGTTGCTGGACCGTCTGCTATAACATCTCCTTGCATTATTTGCTCACCTTTAGTTATTATAGGTGTTTGATTTATACAAGTACCTGAGTTTGAACGTTTAAATTTAAGTAGATTATATCTATCTCTGTTTCCATCTTCTCTTTTTATAATTATCTCATCTGCTGTTACTCTTTCTGCTATACCAGAATTTCTAGCAACAACAACTGCTCCAGAGTCTTTTGCAGCTCTATATTCTATACCAGTTCCTATAATTGGTGCTTCTCTTCTAACTAGAGGCACTGCCTGACGTTGCATGTTCGCTCCCATAAGGGCACGGTTGGCGTCATCATTTTCTAAGAAAGGTATCATAGCAGTGGCAACAGATACAACCTGCTTAGGAGATATATCCATATAGTCTACTCTGCTTTCAGGAACCATTTCAACAGCACCATTTACAGTTCTACAAACAACTCTATGGTTTACGAATTTACCATCGTCTGTTAATGGCTCATTTGCCTGAGCTCTTACGAATAAATCTTCTTCATCAGCAGTTAAATAATGTATCTCATCAGTAACTGTTGATGTTACTTTATCAAATTTTCTATATGGTGATTCTATAAATCCAAACTCATTTATTTTTGCATAAGTTCCAAGAGAGTTTATAAGACCGATATTTGGCCCTTCTGGAGTCTCTATCGGACACATTCTACCGTAGTGTGAATGGTGAACGTCACGCACTTCGAATCCAGCTCTTTCTCTTGAAAGACCTCCAGGTCCAAGAGCTGATAGTCTTCTCTTATGTGTTAACTCAGATAAAGGATTTGTTTGGTCCATGAACTGAGATAACTGAGAACTACCGAAGAATTCTTTTATTGCAGCTGAAACTGGTCTTATGTTAACTAACGCTTGAGGCGTTATAGCTTCCATATCTTGAACTGTCATTCTTTCTTTTATGACTCTTTCCATTCTTGAAAGACCAATTCTAACTTGGTTTTGTAATAATTCTCCTACAGATCTTATTCTTCTATTTCCTAAATGGTCTATATCATCAATATTTCCTATATTATAGAAGATATTGAATTCATAACTTATTGAAGCTATTATATCGTCTAATAATATATGTTTTGGTATAAGTTCTTTAATTCTTGATTTTATAGCTTCTTTTATTTCTTCTTCGTCACTATATCCATCTAAAATTTCTTTTAATGTTGGATAATGCACTTTTTCTTTTATGTTTAAATCATCTATGTCAAAATCAATATGAGACTTAATGTCTACAAAATTATTTCCTATAACTCTAACTTTCTTATCATCATCCATTAATAGATTTACTACATTTATACCTGCATTTTGTATATCTTTAGCTAACTCATAGCTTATTTTTTCTCCAGCTTTTACAAATACTTCTCCTGTTTCAGGATTTATTATGTCTTCTGCTGAAATTCTATTCATAATTCTATAGCATAAAGCAAGTTTTTTATTAAATTTGTATCTACCAACTTTTGCTAAATCATATCTCTTTGGATCAAAGAATAAAGCATTTAGTAAAGATGATGCACTTTCTACAGTAGGTGGTTCACCTGGTCTTAATTTTTTATATATCTCAACAAGACCTTCCTCTACTGTCTTAGTATTATCTTTTTCTAATGTAGCAGATAATCTTTCGTCTTCTCCTAAAAGGTCAATTATTTCTGCATCTGTCCCTATTCCTAAAGCTCTAAGTAAAACTGTAACTGGTTGTTTTCTTGTTCTATCAACTCTTACAGATATTACATCGTTAGAATCTGTTTCATATTCTAACCATGCTCCTCTATTAGGAATTACAGTAGATGAAATTAATCTCTTACCTGTTTTATCTCTCTCTTCCGCATAGTAAACACCAGGAGATCTAACTAATTGACTTACGATAACTCTTTCTGCCCCATTTATAACGAAAGTTCCTCTTTCTGTCATTAAAGGGAAGTCACCCATAAATACTTCTTGTTCTTTTATTTCGCCTGTTTCTTTATTTATAAGTCTTACCTTAACTTTTAGAGGTGCACAATATGTAGCATCTCTCTCTTTACACTCTTCTATATCGTACTTTGGTTTATCGTCTAAAGAGTAGTCAACAAATTCCAATATAAGATTACCAGTATAATCTTCTATTGGTGAAATATCATCAAACACTTCTTTTAAACCTTCTTTTAAAAACCACTCATAGGAATCTACTTGAATTTCTATAAGATTTGGCACATCAGCTATTTCCTTAATTTTAGAAAAGCTCATTCTAGTTCTTTTACCTATCGTGACAGGATGTGGCATTCACTTTTCACCTCTCAATAATTAAAAATAAAACAATAGTTCATTCTAACGCATCTAATAATTTTAGCATAATGTCAAGTATTTTTCAATATATTTTTTATCTTATATGTAAACTATGCATTATTTTTGATTTTTTGTAAATTATTTTAAGCATATATTATGTATTATGTACAATTCTTCAATATAAAATCCAATTTTTTCATTTATCGGTGTAATTTTCTATAAAAAGTTACATTCCATTACTATACCCATATTTAATTATAATTTCATAAATAAGTACTAGTAAATAATTGTATTTATATAAAATCTGTTAAATATACAAAATAAAGACCATAAATGAATTTAATCTGGAGTTTTAAATCTTAAACTATTTCCATCATAAATTATATCTACAGTCTTTATAAAAATAGAATTTCTACTATAATTAAGTTTTTTATTTTTACTATATATTAGTAATATAATTATCCTAATATATTATCTGCAAACTGTGGTGTAGGTAAACCAAAACCTCCAGCTACTTCAAGTAAGTCTCCTGTTATAAAGGATGAATCATCACTAGCATAGAATAAAACAGCCTTTGCTATGTCTTCTGGCTTCCCTATACGATTTAAAGGAACATGCTTTAGAAACTCCTTTATAAATTCTGGAGACATATTATCTAAGGCAGCTTTGGTTGCAATAAGACCTGGAAGTACAGCATTACATCTAACATTATCTTTTGCATATTGTGTTGCTATATTTTGAGTTAATGAGTTGATTGATGCTTTTGATACACAGTAAGCTATTCTAGATAGGTCAGGTAATACTGAACCTATACTAGATATATTTATTATACTTCCCTTACCATTCTTTATCATATGAGGAATAGCAGCTTTACATGGTAAATATACACTTTTTAAATTAGTATTTACTGTATCAAAGAAATTATCTGTATCTCCAGTTAAAAGGTCTTTATCAAGTGAAGGATTTGTCGAACCAAAATTATTTACAAGTATATCTATCTTGCCTTCTTTTTTAACTACATCTTCTATCATTGAAGTAAATGTTTCTTCTTCACGGGCATTAAAATAAACAAACCTAGCACAACCACCTTCTGCACTTATTCTATCTATAACTTCATTAGCCAATTCTTCTGAACGAGCTGCTAAATATACAACTGCTCCATTTTGTGCCAATATTTCAGCTGATGCTAATCCAATACCTTTAGTTGCTGCAGTAACCACTGCAACTTTCCCTTGTAATTTTTCCATTATTAACTCCTCCTTAAATGCCTTTCTTGAAATCTACATATTTCGATTTTTAGAAGTATTTAACTCATTTTAAATTTATATTTGTTAATTAATTATTTATTACATTTTATTTTTAAAGTACTTTTGTAAATTTTTAAAATAATATGTAGTTTTATATATTTTTCCTTTTATTATATCACCTTATATGTGCATATTACAATAATTGTTTATATTTTAATTTAACGTCTGTGTTTGACATAGTAAAAAACATATTCTTTAATAGTATTAAATTAAAATATCATTACACACTATATGATACCCTTAATTTAATACTATTATATAAATTTTTTTTATTTTATAGAAATATTTTATTTACAATTTTTTATAAATAAAAAAAGATACCCAAATGGGTACCTTTTTAAAGAAACTACTTAACTTCTACTTTAGCTCCAGCAGCTTCTAATTTTTCTTTTATTTGATCAGCTTCTTCTTTAGAAGCTCCTTCTTTAACTGTCTTAGGAGCATTGTCAACTACTTCTTTAGCTTCTTTTAATCCTAATCCTGTTATTTCTCTAACTGCTTTTATAACTCCAACTTTTGAAGAACCAACCTCAGCTAATACTACATCAAACTCAGTTTTTTCTTCAGCAGCTGGTCCACCAGCAGCTGCACCAGCTACCATTACTGGAGCTGAAGCTGAAACGCCGAATTTTTCTTCAGCAGCTTTAACTAATTCATTTAATTCTAAAACTTTCATATTTTCTATAGCTTCTAATATTTGTTCTATTGTCATTTTTAGCACCTCCGAATTTTCTTTTCAAATTAATATTTATAATTTTTTAGTTAAGCAATTAAGCTTCTTCTTGACCTTCTGCCTTTTTCGCTATTGCATCTATTAAGTATGCAAAGTTTGATATTGGAGCTTTTAAGCTACCAAGTAATTTAGCGATAAGAACTTCTCTTGATGGTATGTTAGCCATTTCAACAATCTTAGCTTCGTCATAGAATACACCTTCTACAACACCCATCTTTAATTTCATCTTTGGATGAGAATCCATGAATCCTTTTAATATTCTAGCTGGAGCAACTGGATCATCATACCCAAATGCTATAGCATTAGTACCAATTAATAATTCTTCATTGAATTGCTCTATACCAACTTCTTTAGCTGCTCTTCTAACTAAAGTATTTTTATATACTTTGTAATCTACACCAGCTTCTCTCATTTGTTTTCTTAACTCAGTTACTTCTTCAACTGTTAATCCTTTGTAATCTACAACAACCGCAGCAGAAGATTTTTGTAACTTTTCAACTATTTCAGAAACAACTTCTGATTTAATTTCTATAGCTTTTCTCATCTAGATGTGCACCTCCTTCACCAAATAGGCTTAGTATTTACCGCAACATTATAAAAAGCTTTTGTTGCCAAAAGTAGACATCAAAAGCTTTAGTAATCTCAATTTATCTAAAACCTCGGTGGGATATTAAGCTTTTGCACCCACTATCTACGGCAAATCTATTCTTTTTTACATTGACAAATGATATAATAACACTTTTGTCAACCTGTGTCAACAGTTTTATTATTCAGCTGTTCTTGCTGGGTTTATTTTAACTCCAGGTCCCATTGAAGAAGCTACAGTTATACTTCTTAAATATTGCCCTTTAGCAGCAGCTGGTTTAGCTTTTATTATAGCATCCATTAATGCAGCAAAGTTTTCAGATAATTTTTCTCCACCAAATGATACTTTTCCTACTGGAACGTGTATTATGTTAGTTTTGTCTAATCTGTATTCAACTTTACCAGCTTTTATTTCATCTATAGCTTTAGCTACATCAAATGTAACTGTTCCTGATTTAGGGTTTGGCATTAAACCTTTAGGTCCTAATACTCTACCTAATCTACCTACTACACCCATCATATCTGGAGTAGCAACTACTATATCAAAATCAAACCAGTTTTCACCTTGTATTTTTTGAACTAATTCTTCAGCTCCTACAAAATCAGCACCAGCTTGTTCAGCTTCTTTAGCTTTTTCACCTTTAGCAAAAACCAAAACTCTCTTAGTTTTACCAGTTCCGTGAGGTAATACAACTGCACCTCTTACTTGTTGATCAGCATGTCTTGAGTCAACACCTAATTTAATGTGTGCTTCTACTGTCTCGTCAAATTTAGCTCCAGCTATATCTGAAACTAATGTTAATGCTTCTGATGCATCATAGAATTTAGTTCTATCTACTTTTTGTAATGCACCTGCATATCTTTTACCTTTTTTAGCCATTTTATTTTCCTCCTTGTGGTTAATCTCGGCTTTTCGCCTCCCACTTTATAAAAAAAAGTGTATCTTTTAATTAATCTTCTACTACAACACCCATGCTTCTAGCAGTACCAGCTATCATACTCATAGCAGCTTCTACTGATGCAGCATTTAAGTCAGGCATTTTTAACTCAGCTATTTCTCTTACTTGAGCTGAAGTTATTTTAGCAACTTTCTTTTTGTTTGGTTCTCCAGAACCTGATTTTAAGTTTAATGCTTTTTTAATTAAAACTGCAGCTGGTGGAGTTTTTGTTATAAAACTGAATGATCTATCTTGATATACAGTTATAACAACTGGTATTATCATTCCAGCTTGATCTGCAGTTTTAGCATTAAATTCTTTTGTGAATCCCATTATATTAACACCATGTTGTCCTAATGCTGGTCCAACTGGTGGCGCTGGAGTAGCCTTTCCTGCAGGTATTTGTAATTTTATTTGACCTATAACTTTTTTAGCCATTTTGAGCGCACCTCCTCAGATTTTTCTATAATAATAGTATTAGATTTTTTCTATACCTTCAAGCTCTATTACAAATAGAGTCCTTTTACCAAATGCATTTATGCACACTTTAACTTCTCTGTTTTCTACGTCAATTTCTTCTATGTTTCCTACTTGTCCACTAAATGGTCCTTGAGATACCTTTACTGTATCCCCTATTTCAAAGTCAATATCACTATTTACTACTTTAGGGTCAGTTGTATCTATGCCCATAGCTTTAACTTCATCTTCACTTAATGGTACTGGTTTTGAACCAGGTCCAACGAAACCTGTAACTCCCTTAGTATTTCTTACTACATACCAAGATTCATCAGTTATTATCATTTTAACCAAAACATAACTTGGATAAACTTTACGTTGTCTAGTTTTCTCTTTTCCAGTTTTAGTAGTTTCCACTACTTCTTCTGTTGGAACAACTACTTGTCTTATGCAGTCTTCCATACTTCTTGTTTTAACTGCTTTTTCTATTGTAGCTTTAACTTTATTTTCATGTCCCGAATAAGTATGAACTACATACCAACTTGCTTCTTGTAATTCTGACATTTAACTTACCTCTTTTCGTCTATTTTAGTAATAACGCTAGTGCACCAGATAATATAGTGTCTATACCCCATACTAATATAGTGCATGAAATAACTACAGTTAAAACTATACCTGTGTTTTTAAACAATTCTTTTTTTGTCGGCCATGTAACTCTTTTCAATTCTTGTTTAGTTTCTTTTAAATAACCAAATAAACTGAATCTCTTTTTAGTTTTTACACCGTCATTTGTTTGGGCAGCCATTCCATACTCACATCCTTATAAAACTATTTTGTTTCTTTATGAGTTGTATGCTTTTTACAGAATCTACAATATTTTTGTAATTCTATTCTGTCTGGATTGTTTTTCTTATTCTTAGTAGTGTTGTAGTTTCTTTGCTTACACTCTGTACATGCTAAAGTTACTTTAACTCTCATCTGATACACCTCCAACTTTGTAATACAATAATATATATTGTTAATATATGTGAATATAATATCTTTAAAATATGTATTTATTAAAAATCTACAGTATTCAAGATATTATTAACTTCCTATAATCATTACCTTGTATAAGGTATCACAAAATCCTATGCTGTGTCAATGTTTTTGTATTTCTATGTTAAAAAAAGAGGAGCATAACCCCTCTTTTTATTATTCTTTAATCCATCAGTTTAGTAAAAAGAATTACTCGATTATTGTAGCAACAACTCCTGAAGCTACTGTTCTTCCACCTTCTCTTATTGAGAATCTTAATCCTTCTTCTACAACTATTGAGTTTATTAAGTCTACTTCCATTGTTACGTTATCTCCAGGCATTACCATTTCTATTCCATCTGGTAACTTACAAGCTCCTGTTACATCTGTTGTTCTGAAATAGAATTGTGGTCTATATCCATCAAAGAATGGTGTATGTCTTCCACCTTCTTCTTTTTTAAGTACATATACTTCTGCAGTAAATTTTGTGTGTGCTTTTACTGATCCAGTTTTTGCTAGTACTTGTCCTCTTTCTATTTCGTTTCTTTGTACTCCTCTTAATAATGCTCCTATATTATCCCCTGCTTGTGCTTGGTCTAATAATTTTCTGAACATTTCTACTCCTGTTACTACTACTTTTCTTGGTGCTTCTGTTAATCCTACTAATTCTACTTCGTCTTGTACTTTTAATACTCCTCTTTCCACTCTTCCTGTTGCAACTGTTCCTCTTCCTGTGATTGAGAATACGTCTTCTACTGGCATTAAGAATGGTTTGTCAGTATCTCTTTCTGGTGCTGGTATATATTCATCTATTTGCTCAAATAATTCTACTATTTTATTTCCCCATTCGCTCTTTGGATCTTCTAATGCCATTAATGCTGATCCTCTTATTATTGGAGTATCATCTCCTGGGAAATCATATTCTGTTAATAAATCTCTTACTTCCATTTCTACTAGTTCTAATAACTCTTCGTCATCTACCATGTCACATTTGTTTAAGAATACTACTATATATGGTACACCAACTTGTCTTGATAATAGTATATGCTCTCTTGTTTGTGGCATTGGTCCATCTGTTGCTGAACAAACTAATATTGCTCCATCCATTTGAGCTGCTCCTGTTATCATGTTCTTAACGTAGTCAGCATGTCCTGGGCAGTCAACGTGTGCGTAGTGTCTATTTGGAGTTTCATACTCAACGTGTGCTGTTGATATTGTGATTCCTCTTTCTCTTTCTTCTGGAGCTTTATCTATGTTTGCGAAATCTACTGCTTCTCCTAATTGGTATCTGTCATATAATGTTTTTGTTATTGCTGCTGTTAATGTAGTTTTACCGTGGTCAACGTGTCCTATTGTCCCTATATTAACATGAGGTTTTGTTCTTTCGTATTTAGCTTTAGCCATTTTGAATTTCCTCCCTTATCTTTCGATATAAATTAATTTTGCTCACAATAAGCTTATGGTAAGTATTTTACTATTAATCATTTCTGTTTTCAAGATGTTTTTCTAATTTTCTCTTAACCCTTTGTAAAGCGTTATCTATTGACTTTACATCTCTTTTAAGTTTGTCCGCTATGAACTGGTATGACTTTCCATTCAAATACAATTCTAGGACTTCTAATTCCAAGTCGCTTAATAATTCGTTCATCTTTGATTCTATATTTTTTAATTCTTCTTTACTAATTATAAGTTCTTCTGGATCTGTTACTATACTTGTAGCTATTATATCTAAAAGTGTTCTGTCTGACTCTTCATCATATATTGGTTTATTCAAAGAAACATATGAATTTAAAGGTATATGTTTTTGTCTTGTTGCAGTTTTTATAGCAGTTATTATTTGTCTTGTTATACATATCTCTGCAAAACATTTAAATGAATTTGTCTTACTTCCATCAAAATCTCTAACTGCCTTATAAAGGCCTATCATTCCTTCTTGTATTATATCTTCTTTATCTGCTCCAATTAAAAAATATGACTTTGCTTTTGCCTTTACAAAATTTCTGTATTTGGTAATAATATACTCTAGTGCTATCTTATCCCCTTCACTTGCTTTTAATACAATGTTATACTCATCTTGCTGACAATTGTCTATTAACTCATAACTTTTTTCTTTTGCTACCAACATGTAAATCTCCCCCATATATAAAACAAATTTATAGGTATATTATAGTCTAAAGAACCTAGTAATTTCAACGCTTTCTACGAATGTTCTCAAGTTTCGACAATGTTTCTTCATCTAACCTCTCCTCCAACCAATTTCGCTGAATTTTTTTCCTTAAACCGCTATTTTTTTCCTTCATTTTATTCTTGGAACGATCTAATTCTAACTTTAATTCTCTAGCAGACATTCTCATAGCACCTTTTCCTAAAATCATTTGTTGCTCTGCATAGTCATTAGTAGCTACTTTTACATCATCATATTTTGATAGAGAAGTTATAAATTTTTCTATATAACTATCTGCTGTTTGGTGCTCTCTTGTATAAACTATTGTTATGTGTTTTCTTTTTTCAACTTTTTCTCGGGAATTCTTAACATTATAAGCATCAAAAACTATTATAGTCTTATATCCCATAAACTCAGAGAATTCTATAATATCATCAATAAGTTTTTCTCGAGAATCTTCTAAATCCTCTTTAGCCAGTTCTTTTAAATTATCCCACGCATTTATAATATTATAGCCATCTATTATTAAGTAGTGATTTATGTTTCTTCTCATACTTATTTACTTTTTATCCAGTCTTTGTCTGAATATTTCATATAAAAGTATACCACCTGCTACAGATGCATTTAAAGATGTAACATTACCTATCATGGGCATTTTTACTATAAAGTCACAGTTTTGTTTAACCAATCTAGATATTCCAAAACCTTCACTTCCAATTACTACACCTAGAGGTCCTGTAAGATTTTGTTTATAAAAAGTTTCTCCATCCATATCAGCAGCTGCAATCCACAGCCCCTCATCCTTCAGTCTTTTTATTGTATTGACTATATTGGTTACCTTACAAACTGGCATATACTCTACAGCTCCAGCAGAAGCTTTTGTAACTACAGGAGTTATGTGCACAGACCTTCTTTTTGGGATAATAACTCCATGTGCTCCTACTGCATCTGCTGTCCTTATTATTGAACCTAGATTATGTGGGTCTGTTATTTCATCTAGTATAATAAAAAATGGGTCTTCATTTTTACTTTTTACTGAGTCTATTAACTCATCTAATTCATAATACTTATATTCACTTGCATAAGCTATTACACCTTGATGAGAATGACTTGTGCTTACTTCATCTAACTTATGTTTATCAACATATTGTATAATTATATTCTTTTCTTTTGCCATTCCTATTATTTTCTTAATTGAACCTTCTTTAGCTGAGTTTGCAATTAATATTTTATCTATCTCTCTATCACTCTTTATAGCTTCTATTACAGGATTTCTTCCTTCAATACTTGCCAAACTATTCACCACCTACAAGGATTTAAATTTTTCTCTAACTTGAACTATGTCACCACAAGTCATAGTTCCTTCTGGACAACTTCCATTTACACAGCTTGGACCAGTCTTTTTAAATAATATAGGAGCAACTTTTTTAACTTCTCTTAACATTTCTACAGCTAAGTTTCTTATTTCCCATTGTGCTCTTTCACAACATCTATGTTCAAAGAAATTAAATAAACTTCTAGCGTTTATAGTAAATACCATTTTTGTTTCACATGCATTTGGAAATACATATCTAGCATCCTCTATTGCTTTTTTCTCAGCTTGTCTCTTTGCTGTTTTCTCATTTTTTCCTTCTTTTATTAAGTCATTATAATGCTTATCAAATAATATCTCCACTAATTTGTCATAATCCTCTTGGTCCTTTTTCATTGAGTTGACAAATAACTCTTTTGCTTTTTCTATTTTTTCTATTTCAGGAGGAATTATGTACTCAAATTGGTCTAGTTTAACATATCTTTGACTTTGTTGTGAAAAACTAGCTATACGATGTCTAACAATTTGATGCGAACAAGCTCTTGAAATACCTTCTATTGAAAACGTAAAAGATGCATGCTCTAATATTGAACCATGCCCTATATTTAATAACATATTTAAAAATTTTTCTATACTTTCTTCTGTTAAGTCTTTTTCTATTTCGTCTGTCCCAACTGGTGAATAGCATAATTTAGCTGCCATAGCTATTACTTTTTCGGGTTCAGGTGTATGTGATATTAATTTTACTTTCATAAATTTTCGTCCTTTCTTATTACTAATTTCTATATATTTATTATACATTAGTTATAAAAAAAGTGTTGCCTTATTAATTATTATTAAGACAACACTCTTTAATATTTACATATCTCTTTCAATAATTTTGATTCCTTTATTGATAATATATTGAAGTCTCTCTATTTCATTATTCAAATACAAATATCCAACTAATGCTTCAAATCCAGTTGCATGTTTATAGTCTATAATATCTGCATTTTTAGGAGAAGTGTTTGATTTTTGATTTCTTCCCCTTTTATAAATTTTACTCTCTTCCTCTGTTAATTCACTTTCGATTTCATGAATTATTGACGCTTGAGCTTTAGCTTTTACATACTTTATGGCTAACTTATGCAAATCATTAACTTTTCGCTGTGTATTTTGTCTAATCAAGTGTTCTCTTATATATGTCTCATACACTGTATCACCTAAATATGCTAAAACTAGTGGTGACATAGTAACTAATTCAGTTTTTTCCATTTTTATACCCTTTTCCACTTAACACCTTGTCTTGTGTCTTCTAGTACTATTCCCATATCTAATAATTGTTGTCTTATATCATCTGCTAATTGGAATTCTTTATTTTTCTTTGCGTCAGTTCTCTTTTGTATTAATTCTTCAATGTCTTTATCTAGCACAGTATCCTTTTTCTTATTTACAATATTTAATACTCCTGTAAGCTCATTAAATTCATCTAAACATTTCTTAGCTAACTCTAAAGAAGAGTTTTCGTCTACATTAGAATTTATCAACTTAGCCAACTCAAATATAATACTTACTGCATCTGCTGTATTAACATCATCATCCATAGCATCTATAAATCTTTGTCTAAAGTTATCTAATTCTTTAACAAGTTCTACTTCTTTTTCTGTTAGAGATGATTCTTTTAAATTACTTAATGTAAACTCTAATTTTTCTTTAGTATTATATAATCTTTCAAGACCAGCTTTAGCTTGGTTTAACATTTCATCACTAAAGTTTACTGGATTTCTATAATGTGCTGATAACATGAAAAATCTCACTATTTCTAAATCATATAGCTTTGATATATCTCTTACTGTAAAGAAATTACCTTTTGATTTACTCATTTTTTCATCATTTATATTTATATATCCATTATGCATCCAATATTTCGAGAATGTTTTTCCACTTCTAGCTTCACTTTGTGCTATTTCGTTTTCATGGTGTGGGAATGTTAAATCTTGACCACCTGCATGTATATCAATTGTCTCACCTAAGTATCTCTTAGACATAACAGAACATTCTATATGCCATCCTGGTCTACCTTCTCCCCAAGGACTCTCCCATCCTGGCTCTCCTTCTTTTTTTGCTTTCCAAAGAACAAAGTCCATAGGATGTCTTTTTTGGTCATTAACTTCAATTCTAGCTCCAGCCTCTAAATCTTCTTGTTTTTGACCTGAAAGTTTTCCATATCCTTCAAATTTATTTGTATCAAAATAGACATCGCCATTTACTGCATATGCATATCCTTTATCTTCTAATTCTTTTATAAAATCTATAATTTGTTGTATATTATCTGTAACTTGAGGATGAACAGTAGCTCTCTTAATTCCTAATCCATCACAATCTACAAAATACTCTTTTATGTATTTAGTAGCAACTTCTTCTGGAGATATTCCTTCTTCGTGGCTTCTATTTATAATCTTATCATCAACATCTGTAAAGTTTTGTACATAAGTTACGTCATATCCTCTATACTCTAAATACCTTCTTAGAGTATCAAATATTATAAATGGTCTTGCATTACCTATGTGGATATAGTTATAAACTGTTGGACCACACACATACATTTTTACCTTTCCTTCTTCTAATGGAACAAATTCTTCTTTTGCTCTAGTTAATGTATTATAAACTTTCACACTCATCACCTCACTGTATTTTTATAAATTATTTTCTTAACATCATATATTATATTATAGTTGAAAATTGCAATAAATAATAGTACTACTATCATTTTTCATACTATCCTTCAAATTACATAATAATATTATCACTATTTTCTATTGTTCCTCTAAAAATATCTTTTTTTGAGAAGAACACTTTTCAAAAGTCTCTTCTGTAATCATTTTTTCGTCTTTTAACTTTTCTAAAATTGTAACATATTCTAAGCATAGCTCCTTTAATTCCTTTTTAACATCATCAATATTACTATACATAGTAATTACCCCCTTAATAATTAAATCAAACTAAAATAATAGATTACCTTCTTCTATGCTTAATATTTTTATTAGTTTATTATTTATATTTTTGCTTTGCTTTTTATATATTAAATTTATTGACCTAAATACCTTCATTTTGTTAGCCATATATTTTCACCAAATACTAACACAAAAAAAGTCCGCATCTAAATTAGCGGACTTTTATGACTATAATATATGATTTTTTACATAAGCTATTCTATTTAAGCAAGTTTCTTTTCCTAAAACTTCCATTACTTTTGGTAAATCTGGGCCATGCATTTGTCCTGTCAAAATTATTCTTGAGCCCATAAATAAATTTTTTCCTTTTATTTTATACTCTTTTTGTATCTCTTTAAGCATTGCTTGACCAAACTCAGCATTTAATATTTCTGCTTTTTCTATTTTTTCTTGTAAGGCATCTATTAAAGTAGGTATGTGTTCTAATTTTAAGAAGTCACTTCCTTCTTCAGTTTCTACCTCTACCTTATCTCCAAAGAATATACTCGCATGCTCAGTAACTTCTTTTACATATTGTAATTTTTCTTTAAGCACTGATATCATACTCTTTAAAAATTCATACTTACTAGTAGCTTCTGCTTCTGTTATAAATCCATCTTCTATTAAGAACGGTATAGCTAAATCCGTTAAGTAAGCATCATCACCATCTTTTATATAATGTTGATTAACCCAGTTTAACTTTTCAGTATCGAATACTCCTCCACTTTTAGATACTCTTTCCACAGAGAAAGCTTTTTCTAATTCTTCCATTGTAAATAACTCTTGATTATCTTCTGGAGACCAACCAACTAGTGCTACATAGTTTACTAATCCTTCTGGTAAATATCCTTTTTTCTTAAAATCTTCAACTGCTACATCACCTTGTCTCTTACTCAATTTTTTCTTTTCTTTATTAAGTATATTTGGTAAATGTACGAATACTGGTGCTTCCCATCCAAATGCTTCATATAAATAAACATGTTTTGGAGTAGATGATACCCACTCTTCGCCTCTTATAACATGTGTAATTTTCATTAAATAATCATCTACCACTACTGCAAAATGATAAGTTGGGAATCCATCTGTTTTCATTAAAACTTGGTCATCTAAATCATTAGTATTGAATTCCATGTCTCCTCTAACTAAATCTGTAAACTTAATTATATGATTTTCTGGTAATTTTAATCTTATAACATATGGTACTCCTGCTTTTATATTAGCTTCTATCTCTTCTTTAGAAAGTTTTTTGCAGTGACCATCATATTTAGCAGTTTCTCCTGCTGCCTTTTGAGCATCTCTTACTTCATCTAATCTTTCCTTTGTGCAGAAACAGTAGTAAGCCTTTCCACTATCTAAAAGTTGTTTTATATATTCTTGATATATATCTAATCTTTGAGATTGAATATATGGTCCATATTCTCCTTTTTGTATTACTTTTCCATTATCATCTAATATAACACCCTCATCATGATTAACACCAGCCCATTTCATAGCATTAAGCATATTCTCTATAGCACCTTCTACTAATCTACTTTGGTCTGTATCTTCTACTCTTAATATATATTCTCCGCCCATTTTTTTTGCAAATAAATAGTTATATAAAGCAGTTCTTAAACTACCTATATGTACAAATCCTGTTGGACTTGGTGCAAATCTTACTCTTACATTCATTTTTACTTCCTCCTGATATTTTATTCAATATAACTATAATATTAAACTAGTACATTGTTTTGCAAGTTTATTTTTAATCAAACTTAATAATAATATCCTTTTTATTTAAAAATACACATGTTTATTATATCAGAAAATACTAGGTTTAATTTCATAAATCTTTCTTTTAATCATTTTCTAAAAATTAAAGGTATCATTTATAACTATTCATAAATGTTTATTCTGAACCTCCCATAACTAAAGTCACAGGGTTCCTGCTTCATAGAATTTTGCATACTAAAATATGTCTTACCAATTCTCCACAGGCTATCCC
>NZ_JAGWDA010000023.1:0-46373 GCF_020657875.1 Clostridioides sp. ZZV14-6150
CTTAGGCAAGGCGAGGTTCAGTGAAGAAGGAAAAATCTCGATATGGATATATTTGACCATATTTTGAGTAGCAGGAAGATTGATGTCTAAGGATTACGCAAAATTGGCATTAGAAATGCATGAAGTTAATAAAGGGAAAATAAATGTAGAAAGTAAGGTAGAAGTTAAAACTAAGGATGATTTATCAACAGCATATACGCCAGGTGTTGCAGAACCTTGTCTAAAAATACATGAAAATCAAGAGGATGTTTATAGATATACTTCTAAAGGTAATTTAGTAGCAGTAGTTAGTGATGGAAGTGCTGTACTTGGATTAGGCAATATTGGTGCTGAAGCAGCTATACCTGTTATGGAAGGTAAATCTATATTATTTAAGCAATTTGGAGATGTAGATGCTTTTCCAATATGTTTAAAGACTAATGATGTAGATGAAATAGTTAAGTCTGTGGAATTAATGGAACCAGTATTTGGAGGAATAAATTTAGAGGATATATCTTCTCCAAGATGTTTTGAAATAGAAGATAGATTAAAAAAATCTTTGAGTATACCTGTTTTTCATGATGACCAACATGGTACTGCAATAGTAGTGGCAGCAGCAATAATAAATGCAATAAAGTTAATTGAAAACAAAAGAATAGAAGATTTAGAAATAGTTATAAATGGAGCAGGTGCTGCGGGCATAGCAATAGCAAAAATATTACTTAAAATGAATGTTAAAAATATAGTACTATGCAACAGAAGTGGTGCACTGGAAGCTAACATGGAAAGATTAAATTTGGTTCAAAAAGAAATGTTAGATGTAACTAATATAAGAAATGAAAAAGGTTCTTTGAAAGATGTTATAAAAGGTAAAGATGTATTTATAGGTGTTTCAGGTCCAAAAACTGTAACAAAAGAAATGGTTGAAAGTATGTCTGAAAAACCAATAATACTAGCAATGGCAAATCCTACTCCAGAAATAATGCCAGAAGAAGCAAAATTAGGTGGAGCGTTTATAATGGGAACTGGTCGTTCAGATTTCCCTAATCAAGTTAATAATGTTTTAGCATTCCCAGGAATATTTAGAGGGGCACTTGATGTGAAAGCTAAAGAAATAAATGAAGAAATGAAAATAGCAGCTGCATATGCAATTGCTAATACAATAACTGATGAAGAAATATGTCCAGAATATATATTACCAGATGTATTTAATAAAAATGTAGTAAAAAATGTTGCTGAAGCAGTTAAAGAAGCAGCAATAAAGACTAAAGTAAATAGAATATAACTTTTATTTAAGAATCAAAAATTTAAGTGAGTAAATAAAATATAGACTAATAGAATTTATATCTTAATATATAATTTTATTAGTCTTTTTATTTTTAATATGACATAATCATGTCATATTAATATTGCTATAATTTAAATATGGTTAGGAGCCAAAGAAAAATATACAAGGAGTGATTATAATGGAAGAAACTAGATTTTGTCAATGTTGTGGTATGCCAATGGGATATACTAATGAATTGTATGGAACAAATAAAGATGGAAGTAAAAGTGATGATTACTGTAGCTATTGTTTTAAAGATGGTGAATTTACTGCTGATATAAGTATGGAAGAGATGATAGAAATCTGTATACCTCCTATGGTTCAAAGTAATAAAGGTATGACTGAAGATGAAGCAAGAAGTATGATGAATAATTTCTTTCCAACATTAAAGCGCTGGAAATAAGCTTATACAAAATCAATAACTCATATAAAATTCATTAAAACTTAATACTATAAACACATTAACTCTATATACTAATATTATTATATTTTATTAAATAATGTATTGGAGGAGTTAAAATGAAAAATTTTATTGAGAAGTTGAAAAAAAGTTTTGGAGTGAAGCAATTTAAAAAAATATCAAAAGTTTCAATTATAATGTACTGTTTATCTATTTTGTTAGCTATTTATGGTATATATGTATTTATAAATTGTACTGAATATATATATACTATGCTATCTACAAAACAGTTAACAGTCACAGGGAATGAATATAACATTATAAATTATTATATGAGTAACTTTAGTCAGTATATAATATTTGCTATTTTACTTGCATCAATGGGATTTGTAATACAAAAGCTAGGGCATATGAATTTCGATAAGATGGAACTTAGTGGTAACTATTCAACAAATATTAGAAATATAAGTGATATTTCTATAGGTAATGGTAAAGATAATGAAATGTTTGATAAAGGCAGTATTGAAAATAGTATTTTAAAAAAATAAATAATATAAATATATAAAATATGATTAAATAAAGCTTAGAATACTTAGTGTATTTTAAGCTTTTTTAATTATTAAGATTTCAAAGTATTAAATTAATGATATAAAATCATATAAAAATAATTTTAAAATATTTAAATCATTGATTTCAAGGTATTGTATTTTTAACAGAGTAAAAATATAATAAGTTAGGTATATAATATATGAAAAATAAAAATAAATAAAATGGAAGTGATTGAGATGAGTAGTATATTGTTGGTTGAAGACGATTTAAGTTTGATATATGGGTTAGAATTTTCTATACAAAAGAGTGGATTTAGTGTTGATATAGCAAGAACAGTAAAAGAAGCATTGCAAATGTACAAAGAAAAAAATTATGATTTACTGCTTTTGGATGTATCCTTACCTGATGGTAATGGTTTTGATATTTGTAAAAAGGTAAGAGAAATTTCTAATGTGCCAATTATATTTTTAACTGCTTCTGATGAAGAAGTAAATGTAGTAATGGGGCTTGATATGGGTGGAGATGATTACATAACAAAACCTTTTAAATTAAATGAGTTAATTTCAAGAATAAAAGCTTTGTTTAGACGTTATAATTTTACAAATGAAAATATAGCTGAATTAAAATCAAATAATATTACTGTTAAATTACTTGAAAATCGTGTTTTTAAAAATGAAATTGAGCTGGAACTTACTACAGCAGAATATAAATTATTGTGCCTACTTATGAAAAATAAAAACATTGTACTTACGAGAAAAAATATATTGGACAAGCTATGGGATGGAAATGGTAGTTTTGTAGATGATAACACTTTGTCTGTATATGTAAGAAGACTAAGAAATAAGATTGAAGATAATCCAGAAAATCCAAAATTTCTATTAACAGTTAGAAGAATGGGCTATAAATGGAATGTTATAAAGTGAGGGTGTTAATATGAAGATATTTTCTAATAAAGACATAAAAATATTTTTTTTGGCGATTATATCCGTTTTATTGATGTTTATGGTAGTAGGTCAAGTAGTAGTTGTAAATATAACCAGTGATTATAAAAGAGCATTGGTACAACATGATTATAATATAGCTGGATATTTACAGAGTATGGGTATTGATAAATCAAAAATACCAGCAGTATTCACTACTAATGAAGATAAGTATCTTCTAAAAGGAAAAGAAATCTTAAATACAGCTGGATATGACTTTGATACAGATGATAGTTTTATGCCAAGTGTGAAATTGTTTCAAAGTAAATATATAAAAACTATGTTTCTGTATTTATTTATGTTCTTTGCTTTGATTATTTTTATACTGTATGTGTATTTTTTTAGGCAACAAAACAAGATAGAAGAAGCTAGTTATAAAATTGATTCATTTATGAATGGAAATATAAATGTACGGTTAAATACTTATGAAGAAGGTAGCTTATCAAAGTTATTTGGTTCAATAGATGCTATGTCAACATCTCTAAACACGCATATATTGAAAGAAAAACAGAATAAAGAATTTCTTAAAAATACAATTTCAGATATATCACATCAACTAAAAACTCCACTTACTGCATTGATGATGTACAATCAAATATTGCAAGAAGAGATTCATAATAGTGAAGTTATTGAAGGTTTTGTCCAGAAGAGTCAAAATGAATTAGAGCGTATAGAATCATTGATACAAAATTTATTAAAGATTACAAAGATAGATTCAAAGACAATAATTCTTAACAAAAATAGTGTTAACATAAAAAAAATGATTACTAAAATTTTATATAGTTTTGAAACTAGAGCAGAAAAAGAAGGAAAGATTATCTCTATAAGAGGCCTAGAAAATACAAACTTATTTTGCGATTATGAATGGATGTCAGAAGCTTTAAGTAATCTTATAAAAAATGCATTAGATAATACAAAAGAGAACGATAAAATAATGATAGAGTGGATTGAAACACCTATAACAACTATTATTTCAGTAAGGGATACTGGAAATGGAATTCATATTGAAGATATACATCATATATTTAAAAGATTTTATAGGAGTAAGTTTTCAAAAAATAATCAAGGTCTTGGACTAGGGTTGCCACTAGTCAAATCTATCATAGAACAACACAATGGAACCATCACTGTAGAAAGTAATTTTTCACAAGGATGTACATTTACTCTAAGTTTTTTAAAGCTTACTAATATGTAAGATAGGATACATCTTACAGTAAGGTGTATGAATTATTATGATATTAATCAATTAGAAAGGTGAGAGAGCAAATGGATATTCTTATGGTTAATAATTTATGTAAAACATATGGAAATGGATACACAAAAGTAGAGGCGTTAAAAGATGTATCATTTACAATTTCTAAGGGAGAATTTGTGACTGTAGTTGGAGAATCTGGCTCAGGTAAGAGTACATTATTAAATCTTTTAGGAGGTCTTGATACTCCAACCTCAGGAAAAATATTTATTGATGGTAAAGAAATATGTTCAATGAAAGAAGAAAAACAGACTATTTTTCGACGTCGTAATATAGGATTTGTCTTTCAATCATATAATCTTATACCTGAATTAACTGTGGAACAAAATATAGTATTTCCTTTACTACTAGATTACAAAAAACCAGATACTATTTATCTAGATGAAGTATTGACAATTTTAGGTCTTAAAGATAGAAAAAACCATCTTCCAAATCAATTATCTGGTGGTCAGCAACAAAGGGTTGCAATTGGAAGAGCACTGATTACAAAGCCATCAATTATATTGGCAGATGAGCCAACGGGAAATCTTGACAGTAAAAATAGTAGTGATGTAATTTCACTTTTAAAAGTGACAGCAGAAAAATATAATCAAACTATTATTATGATAACTCATAATACAAATATAGCTTCTACAGCAGATAGGATACTGCAGGTTTCTGACGGAGTGCTTAAAGACCTGGGGGTGAATAGAGAATGAGAAGCTACTTAGAGCTAGTACCACAGTATGCAAAGGTACATAAGAAAAAAAATAAAACTACAATTTTATGTATTGTCATTGCAGTATGTTTAGTTACTGCTATTTTTGGACTAGCAGATATGGCTATACAATGTCAAAAAGTACAATTTATTAAGGATGATGGAAATTGGCACATAGTACTTAAAAATCTTAATGAAGAAGCTATATCAGAAATAAGTAGTAGAGTAGATATAGCTCACCATGGGAGAGGGCAAGTTGCTAAAAATGGAGAATTTAAATCAAGGGAGATTTTGATACAAGGTTTAGATGAAGATTTAGCAAAACAATTAGGTCTAGAAATAATAAAAGGGCGTTATCCTGTTGGAGAGAATGAAACTTTAATAGATATAGATGCAGTTAAGGAATTTAATTTAAAAGTAGGAGACTTTATAAAAGTAAGGTTGTCAGATGGGAGAGATAAAAACTATAAGATAGTAGGCGTATATTCATCAATGGCAGGATTAAAAGCCTCAGATAAACATGGATTGATGCTTTCAATACTAGGTATACAAGCTATTGAAAAATCAGAAACATATAATAATTATTATATTACATTTAAAGACAGAGTTAATATTAGAAAAGCAACCTCTGATATTAAAAACACCTTAAACTTAAGTGATAAACAAGTTGGTAAAAATGAAAAATTACTTTCTATTATAGGTCAAGGTGACTCTGATTATTCTAAACCACTTTACTTGACAGCAGGAGTACTTTTTATACTTGTGTTAATAGCAAGTATTATCATGATATACAATAGTTTTAATATGGGTGTAGTAGAGAGAATAAAATTTTTTGGACTATTACGTTGCTTGGGAGCATCAAAACTCCAAGTCAAAAAATTTGTTGTTTTAGAAAGTTTAATTCTAAGTGTAAAGGCTATTCCAATAGGGGTGTTATTAGGAAGTATTGTAACCATTATATCCTCTATATTTCTCAAATATGTGAATACAGAGTTATTTGGTTCGATGCCAATTTTAAAGGATAGCTTTATAGGTATTGTGTTTGGAATAATAGTAGGATTTTTAACAGTAATATTATCAGCTGTTGTTCCAGCAAAAAAAGCTTCTCGAGTATCGCCACTAAGTGCTATACGTGGAAATCTAATGTTCAAAGAAATTTTAACTAATGAAAAAGCAAGTAAAATTGCTAATGCAAGAAGTTCTAAAATTGATACTTCTATGGGAATAAATCATGCTTTTTCAAGAAAAAAATCTTTTATACTGATGACTTCTTCATTTGCTATTAGTATTGTGTTATTTTTAGGTTTTAGTGTATTTATAGACTTTATGTATCAAGCACTTAAACCTATAAAGCCAGAAGCTGCTCATATATCTATTGTTGACCCTGACTTTAAATCTGTTCTTACTAAAGAAGATATTAATGAAATAAGTAATATCAAAGGAATAAAAAAAGTATATAGTAGAATGATGACAGATATAGAGGCTACATATGATAATAAAGGGGCAAAATCTCAGCTAATTTCTTATGAAAAGAATCAATTTAACTGGGCTAAAAAGTATCTAGTAAAAGGGGAAATTAATGAAGAAAAATTAGAGTCAGAAAATCTTGGATTGGTAGAGGAAGGTCATGGGTTTAATATTGGAGATAAGATATATATTAAAAATGGAAATTCTAAGAAAGAGATAGAGGTAGCGGGTATACTTTCTTCAACTCCATTTGATGTTAAAGACAAATATATTGGAAATATTATAACATCTGAAAATACTTTTACAAATGTAACAGGTATAAAAGACTATATAATAATTGATACTCAAGTTGATGAAGATGCTCCTGGAAATTTAATTCAAAATATAAGAAGTATGCTAGATGATACTTTAGAGGTTCGAGATAAGCGACAAGGTAACTTAGAAGCTAAAAATTCATTTTACACTATGGCAATTTTTGTATATGGGTTTGTATTTATAATTGCGATTATAAGTATGTTTAATATCATAAACAGTATGAGTATAAGTGTTACAAGTAGAATAAATTATTATGGTATTATGCGTGCAATAGGCATGTCCAATAAGCAATTAAGAAAAATGGTAATAGTAGAATCAAGTACATATGCTTTAAGTGGGTGTTTATTGGGTAGTGTACTTGGATTAATATTACATAGGTATATATTTGTATCTTTAGTAACATTAAAATTTCATATAGAGTGGCAAATACCTTTTGATTTACTGTTTATCATTGTGGTGACTATGATACTAATAACTTTACTATCAGTAAGAAAACCAATTAAAAAGATTTGTGAATTAGACATAATAGATGTAGTAAATGCGCAATAAATATAGGTAGTAACTTAAACAAAAATCGAAGTAAATATGAAATAGAAAATATCTTTCATTTTTACTTCGATTTTTGTGTTATATAATTTACTTTAGATAAGTTCCATCTTCATCTTGATAAATTAAGTCTTTCTTCATAAGTACTCCAAGAGCACGTTTAAAATTTTTCTTACTTGAATTAAATAAGATAGAAATATCTTTAGGGTCAGATTTATCATTAAATCTCATATATCCATCTGAACCTTCTAAATAGCTTAAAATTTTATTTTCTAAGGTATCAAGTTCATCTTTTCTGTTTCCTCTAGGAGAAAGCCCTAATTTACCATCATCATATATTTTTATAACATGTAAATTTTCAAGAACATCTCCAGCTTTTAATTCTGTAAAGTATTCATTATGAAGGATTACACCAGCATATTTATTGTCAACACATATCATAGCAGAGTTGTTGGTTTGGAATCCATACACAACTCCATTTACCACATCCCCTGCATTGTAAGTATGGTCTGTCTCTAAATATGAATCTATATCTGTAGTAGCAGCTATTCTTCCACTTTTATCTAAATATATATAAAATAAATATTTTTCATCTCTAAACAATGGATAAGTCTTAGCTTTAAAAGGAACTAGTATGTCTTTTGTAAGCCCCATATCTATAAAAGTACCAATGTCTGTGTTATCAACTACTTTTAGATATGCAACATCTCCAACTTTAGCTAAAGGAGGTATTAAAGTTGCAGCAGTTCTATCCTCAGAATCTTTAAATATAAAAGCATTTACTTCATCGCCTATATTTATTTCATTTTTTCCTATTAATCTATTGTGAAGAAGCACATCGTCCTTTGTGTTATTAGTTTGTCCATCTAGGAAATATCCAAATTCTGTTTTTCTCTTTACTATAAGCTTATTAAAATCACCTATTTTTATCAAATTAAAATCATCCTCTCATTTTATATTTACAATTTAGTCATACTACTCTTATGTAGTAGTGTTTCACAGTATATGTATTAGTATTAGTGAAATTTATAATAAATAATGTAATTATTCATGTATTTTCAATTATTTAGCTTCTTATATAGTATAAACTCCAATTTCTTTTTTGTCTTTAGATTTTCCTAAAATTTTTACAAAATAAGTTAAAAGTATTGAAATAAATTTTCTTTTAAAGTATAATTGGTATATACCAAAATTGGTATATACCATATTGAAAAGTGGTGATTTTATGAAAATAGTAGATAAATCTAGTAATATACCATTGCATACTCAACTAAGTGCCATAATAAGAGAGATGATAGAAACAGGTGAGCTTAAAGAAGGTGATGCAATAATACCAGAAAGAGAACTTTGTAATATACAAAATGTAAGTCGTATGACAGTGAATAAAACTATTGTTGGCTTAGTTACAGAAGGTCTTCTTTACAGGGTACAAGGAAAGGGTACATTCGTCGCAAAGCAAAAAAAGAAGTATCAGTTCTCAAATGTAAAAGGTTTCACTGATGTAATGAAGGAAAAGGGAGTAAACATAAGAACGGATATATTATCCTTTGAGATGGAACTACCAGACAATTTAGTAAAAAGAAAGCTTGGAATAAGTGATAATACAACAAATATATATAAAATTATTAGACTTAGATATACAGATGGAGAGCCATTTGGATTAGAAATAGTGTATTTATCAGAAGAAATGTGTAAAGGTCTTACAAAAGGAATATTAGATAATTCTTCATTATATAGAGTTTTGAATGAAAAATATGGCTACAAGATACAAAAAGCTGAGCAAGTAATGGAGCCAATTATACTTTCAGATGAAGAAAGTAAGCTTCTTGAAACAGAAGAAGGTTCTTTAGCCCTTAAACTTCATAGGAATTCTTATAATAAAGAAGGTAATCCTATAGAGTATACCATATCGATATTTAGAACAGATAAATATCAATATGAAATAGTATTGAGTGAGTAGGTGAATAAGGTGAAATGTTTAATTAATGGGAAAATAGTATTAAAAAATCAAATTTTAGAAAATAAAATATTAGTATTTGATGAAAAAATAATTGATATAGCTGATGAGATACCAAAAGATTGTGAAGTTATAGATGTTGATGGTAAATATATATCTCCAGGTCTTATTGACATTCATATACATGGAAATATGGGGAAAGACACAATGGATTCAACTGATGAATCTATTGAGACAATTTCAAAATCAATAATGAGACATGGTGTAACATCTTTTCTTCCAACTACAATGACAATGGATAAAGAGCATGTTTATGATGCACTTGAAGTTATTAAAAAAGCTAAAAGTAGAAAAACTGGAGGAGCTCAAGTATTAGGAGCACATTTAGAAGGACCTTTTATAAATGAAAATTATAAAGGGGCACAAAATGAAAAGTTTATAATAAATTCAAAATATGAATTTATCAAAGAATACAAGGATGTTATAAAGGTCATAACTTATGCTCCAGAAAAGGATATAGATTTTGACTTTACTAGAGAAATCAAAAGATGTACAGATATAGTTTTATCTATTGGTCACAGTAATGCAAGTTATGAGCAAGCTAAGGAAGCTATAAACTTAGGTGTAACAAATATAACTCATATGTTTAATGCAATGACTGGATTAAACCATAGAGACCCTGGAGTTGTCGGTGCAGCACTTACAACTGATGTATATAGTGAATTAATAGCAGATACAATCCATATAAATAAAGATTTATTTCAATTTATATTGAACAACAAAGGTAGAGAAAGATTGATTTTAATAACAGATTCTATTGAAGCAGGTGGGCTTGAAGATGGAAATTATGCTCTTGGAGGTCAAAAAGTTATAGTTAAAGGTAATGAAGCAAGACTTGAAAATGGTGCATTAGCTGGTAGTGTATTGTCTTTAAATAAAATGGTACTTAACTTTCTAAATAATACAAACCTTAGAGTAAATGAAGCAATTAATTTAGCATCTTTAAATCCAGCAACATCTTTAGGCATAAATGATAAAAAAGGAAGTCTAGATATAGGTAAAGATGCAGATATAGCTGTCTTTGATAAAAATTTGGACTGCAAGATGACTCTATGCTTGGGTGAAGTAGTATACAAAACTATGTAGTGTGTAAAAAATAAGCTTTAAAGAAAATAAAAGATATTTAAAAATAGTAATAAATTAAACTTATATCAGTGAAAGTATTAGCTAAAATTTAGGAGGAATAAAATGAGAGTATTAGTATGTAAAGATTATGATGGAATGAGTAAAAAAGCAGCTGAAATGATAGCGGCTCAAATAGTTTTAAAGCCAAATTCAATACTAGGATTAGCTACAGGAAGTACACCAATAGGTATGTATAGAGATTTAGTTAAGAAATATAATGAAAATATAGTAGATTTTTCAGATGTAATAAGCTTTAATTTAGATGAATACTATAAGTTGCCAATATCTAATGACCAAAGTTATGATTATTTTATGAAAGAAAATCTTTTTAATCATGTAAACATTAAGTCAGAAAATACTCATTTACCAAATGGAATGGCTGATGATATTGAAAAAGAATGTATGAATTACGAAGCTTCTATGGATAGAGCAGGTGGTATAGATGTACAAGTACTTGGAATAGGCCGTAATGCTCATATAGGTTTTAATGAACCTGATAATAAATTTGCAAAAAGAACTCATGTAGTTGAATTAACAGAATCTACAATAGAAGCTAATGCAAGATTCTTTGAATCAAGAGAAGATGTTCCTAAAAAAGCTGTAAGTATGGGAATTGGCTCAATTTTAAAATCTAAAAAAATATTACTTTTAGCTTCAGGAGAAGAAAAAGCTGATGCAGTATATAAAACTGTTTATGGCGATATAACTCCAGAAGTTCCTGGTTCTATACTTCAACTTCATAAAGATACTATAGTTATAGTAGATGAAGCAGCAGCAAGTAAGTTAAACCCAGAAGATTACAAACTAGTATAAGAATACGAAAGATAATTCTAAAAGAATAGCTATCTTTGAATAATTTTGATTATTTAAAGATAGCTATTTTTATTTAAACTATTTAATATATATACTATTTCTTGTAAAAACTTGTTATTAAAAAATATCCAAATAATATATTAAAAATTGTTATGCTTAAGAATTTGTTATCAGTTATAATAATGCTACCTACAATTGGTAATCTTCCTATTCCAAAATTAAAGATTAATATAGGCATTGCTGATAGTAAAAGAAATGGTAAACAAAGAATAATCAATCTTGGTACATCAATATTCCAACTGCCACTTTTTCTATATTCATTAAGAAATGATTCAAATCCCAGCAATAATCCAATGGGACCACATGAAATTAAATTAATAAAGAGAAGCTTATTAAAGTTGAAGGCAAAGTCAGTGCGAGTTTGTACATAGTAGTCAAAATTCAGCTTTACAACTAAAAGATATAGAATAACTAAAATAATCAAAAATAAAAAATATCTAATTGACTTTTTCATTTTAAATTCCCCTTTCAAAAGAATTTTAGCTAGTTTGATTTTGTTATAACCTAAATTTTATTGAACTGATTCAAGAAAAATCTAAAATAGTTGAAGTAGTGAGATGAACAGATTTTAATATGCAAAAATTTATTAAAAAAACAATAAATTATAGTATTTAGTATAATTATAATAGTAATAGTTAGAATATTCAATAAAAAACATGGCAAATATCATTTTTAATAAAAAACGAATAAATATAGTCGATTATTGAACTATTACGTTGTACTATTTCTTATATACAATTCAATAATATTATCGAAAGCTTATATTTGCCATAAATTTGCCTTAAAATCCAAACAAGTTTGAAACTAACGTACTACAAAAAACTGATATAATTTAAGTATAGGAGAAAAACTGAAATAGAAATCTTATTAGAAATTAGTAGTCAATTAGTATGTTAGATTATTTAATTTAAATTAAAAGTGAAATAAGGAGGAATTTTTTATGCAGAAATTAATTTATATAGCAGATGATGAAGATAATATTAGAAATTTAGTAAAGACGTTTTTAAAAAATGAAGGTAACAATGTTGTAGATTTTAAAACTGGAGATGAACTTTTAGAACAATTTAATAAAAAAGAATGTGATTTAGTAATCCTAGACATAATGATGCCAGGTTCAAGTGGATTTGAAGTATGCACAAAGCTTCGTGAAAAAAGTACAGTACCAATAATAATGCTTACAGCAAGAGATACTGACATAGATTATATCACAGGAATAACTTTGGGAAGTGATGATTATTTTACAAAACCCTTTAGTCCTATGTCACTGGTTATGAGAGTAAAGTCTATATTTAGAAGGATTGAATTTGAGAAGAAACAGAATTATGATAAGTGTAATGATTTTTTAGACATGGAATTAAAATTTGGAGATGTAACAATAAATAAAAAAAGTAAGATGGTTACAAGTAAAAATATCAATATAGACCTTACACCAAATGAATATAATTTATTGACATATTTATTTGAAAATAGAGATAGAGCAGTCTCTAGGGATGAATTGTTAAACAAAATATGGGGATATGATATAGAAGTTGAGACAAGAGCTGCAGATGATACAGTAACAAATAGTTTATAAAACTTTATAAAAAAATTATAAAAATATAAACTATACTGCGTATGTAGAGAAATCTGCATAGGACACCACTTTAAAACCAGTAAACCCTAAAGCTCTACTACCACAATAAAGGATAGAATCAGAAACCTTTATGATGGGGAGAAATCATAACAAGTGTAGAGATGGCATAAGGTTAAATCCTAAGTGCTTATACAATGGAGATTTGGTCGCCAAGCCTAGAAATAGGAAGGTCAAACGACTAGACCGAGAGGTCGTAAAGCCCTAAGCGATTGAGGGAAGAAATGGGTGGCTCTTAACAGGTAATGCTGAAGATGAAGAAATAGTCTTTGCACGTTCTGAAAGGAAGTGGTTATTAGCGTGAGCGAAATAGCATCTACAAAGTAGCGATTGTAGATAAAAATGTATAAACTCTATAAATTAATATAAATACTTTATAATTCGTCAAATGTTAAATTAAATAAACTTGCAAAAAAAGAAACTCTCTATTTATGAGTGTTCCTGTAATTTTCACAATGGCTATAATTAGATTATAAAAGTTCTAAATCCAAGGGTAAAGTTTAATGGAAAGTATTGGTACTTGTCACTAGCAATGGAAGTTGAGGAACAAACTGATATTAAACTCACTAATGAAAGTGTTGGTGTTGATTTAGGTATCAAGGATTTAGCCATAGTTAGTAATATAGATGAGCCTTTTAAAAACATTAATAAATCAAAAGAAGTTAAAAGATTAAATAAAAAACTTAGAAAACTTCAAAGGCAAGTTTCAAGGAAATATGATATGTTGAAAAGTGGTAACACCTTTCAAAAAGGTGAGAAACTTTTAAAAACTCAAAATATCATAAAAGTTGAAAAGCAGATAAAACTTGTCTATAAAAAACTTTCTGATATTAGATTAAATCATATACACCAAACTACTAATACAATAGTGAAAACCAAGCCTTGTAGAGTAGTAGTAGAAGATTTAAATGTAAGAGGTTTATTGAAAAATAAACACTTGTCTAAATCAATTTCAGAGCAATGTTTTAATACGTTTATAACTATACTTGAATACAAATGCAAATGGAACAAAATTGAATTTGTTAAAGCAGATAGATTTTATCCAAGTAGTAAAATGTGTTCATGTTGTGGAACTATCAAAAAAGATTTAAAGTTAAAAGATAGGACTTATGTATGTCCTAATGAAAAATGTAATCTTGTGATTGATAGGGATAAAAATGCAAGTATTAATTTAGCAAATTATAAAAGTAATCGCCAGTGTGGTTACTTAAATTAGCATAGAAAATCAAATAAAAAGATTGTGCTAATATGTAGACATTGACGAGGTCGAATTTAAGCCTTTGGACTGCCATATTAAACTAGAGTAGATATTCTTATGAATTTCAAAATAGGGCAGGATGAAAAAGGAAATAAAACTATAAAAAATATAAAGTATTTATATAAATTTATAGAGTTTATACGTCAGTAAAGAGACTACGTAAAAAAATTTTAGAAACAAATATTTTAATAGAAACTGTCTGGGGATTTGGGTTTAGATTAAAGGAGAAAAAATCAGATGGAAAATGAAAATAATAAAAGTATAAAAAATCAAGTTAAATCATTATTTAAATTGAAATTTTCAAGGAAAAATATAAGTATAAAAACTAGGATTTTAGTGAGCATATTAGGTTTGACAGTAGTGGTTTTCTTGATAATATTAGTATCTTTTAACATATTGGTCAATACATATATAAAAACAACAGCAAATGAAGAACTTACAAAATCTACAGAAATGATAGAACATATGGATAGTAATTTTAAGCCTATTAAGCCTCCGCAGAATGATGGAAAGCTACCTCCTAAAGAATTATCGAACTTTATTAGAAATGTACAAGATAAGGTTAGAATGGCAGAGATGCAATCAGATGCAGATGCAATGGTAGTTGATTCTAACTATAAACTGATATTTCCAACTAGAGAGGATGATTTTTTAAAAAATATTGATGAAATGGATTTGATTAGAACTTATATTCAAAATGAAAAATTGGATTTAAATTCAGATAATAATACACGTGTTTCTACTGGAAATAGAGATTATTATATTTCCACTGTAAAAATTACTAGTATAAATGATGAACAAGATAATTATTTAATACTTTTTATAGATATATCAAAGACTTTAAATTTAGCCCAGAAGATAAATATTGTATTAATATCTGTAATGTGTTTTGCTGGGATATTGGCGATATTTACAGCTGTGATTTTATCTGAAAAAATTGCAAAACCTATAAAAGAGTTATGTGGATTTGCAAAAAAAATAGGTCAAGGAGATTTTAAAAGAAATTACTTTGATTTTTCGGATAAGGAGTTAGTAGAGCTTTCAAATGTTATGAATAAGAGTGCTGAATATCTGGATAAGTATGATAATGAGCAAAAAATATTTTTCCAAAATGCATCTCATGAACTTAGAACTCCACTTATGTCTATTAAAGGATATGCAGAAGCTATAAAGTATAATATTATAGATAGCAAACATGCAAGTGATATCATACTTGAAGAAAGTGATAGGTTAAATGATATGGTTGAAGATTTACTGTATATTTCTAAAATAGATAATATCACTAAAGATTATGAAATGGTAGAATGTGATTTAAGAGAAGTGCTTTCAAACTGTGGCTCTAGGCAAAATGTAAGAGCTATAAATAAAGGAATAAAGTTTAATTATGAATTTGAGGAAGACATGGTTCTATTTGAATGTGATGAAAAAAATATATCCAAAGCATTTATGAATCTTATAGAAAATGCTTTAAGATATGCTAAGAGTGAAATTAAAATAATATGTAAACATAATCAAAAAAATATAGTTGTAATAGTGGAAGATGATGGAATAGGAATTAATAAAGAAGATTTACCTCATGTATTTGACCGATTTTACAAGGGAGTTGGCGGAAATCATGGAATTGGATTATCAATAGTTAAATCCATTGTAAATAAGCATGGAGGTCGTATATATGTAGAAAATGGGAAAAAGGGTGCTAAATTTACTATAGTGTTTAAGTTATAAAAAAATATAAAGAGTAATTAAAGAAAATATAGTAATATTTAAAGTTGTTTTTTACATATATCTATTGTATACTGTTGAAAAAAGAAGAATATCAAGCTGACATATATTGTAAAATTTGACATTTAAAGTACGTGTTTAAATATAGATAGAGAAAGGAAAAGTAAAATCTGAGGAGTATTTAAGTTTAAAGAGACCCTTGATTTTACAAAAAATTATTTATGAAAGAACAACTGCTTTTTGATATTACAAATTTAGTAACAGTTGTGTTTGAAGCCTTTGTTGTCCATATGTTTTTATCAGATTTTTTAGGTCAAAGAGAAGAATATACAAAAGCTATAAAATATGCTAGATTGGGTTTTATGATATGTTTAGGTATTTCTAATTTAGTAACTTTAAATCCTATAGTAACAATGCCTTTAATTTTTATCCTTATTTTTTCGTCCTCATTTTTGTATGAAGGAAATATAAAGACACGATTATTTGCGACTGTATTACTAAGTTCATTTTTTATACTATCAGAAGTTGTAGTTACAAGTATCTTTGTTTTATTTATAAAAGAAGATTTTAAAATAATGTTTGAAAATAATAGCATAAGAGTATTAGCTGTAATTTTATCAAAAATTGTTTTTTTATTTATCTGTAAAATTGTTTGCCTTTTTAAAAAGGACATACATTCAGATATGCCAATAAAATATTGGCTTCCTTTACTTGTAATACCTTTATTTAGTGTATTTTTATCTATTTCTATTTTTGATATAAATAAATTTTTTCCAGCTCAAAGTTTAAAAATTTTAAACTTAATATCAAGTGTTGGTATTTTATATATCAACTTTATTGTATTTTATTTATTTAAATCTATTATAGAAAAGACTAAATTGTCTATGAAATATGAAATGCTTGAAAAAGAAGTAGTTCATAAGGAAGAATTAAGGCTTAGTAATGAGCGTTACAAAACTATTGTTGAACAGACTGATTCTGTTGTTTTTGAATGGAACATCAAGGAGAAGAAGTCATTTGTGTCTCAAATTTGGACTGAAAAATTTGGATATAGTAGTGTCTGTGAAAATATTTTTAAAGAAATTAGAGATAAAGATTTAGTTCATCATGAAGATTATAATATCTTTGAGAGTTTTTTTGAAAGTATTCAAAAGAATAACAAACATAATCAAGCAGTTTATCGTTTAAGAAAATCTAGTGGTGAGTATATTTGGTGTAGAACATCAGCAACAAATATTTGTAATAATGAGAATGAGATTTTAAAAGTTGTGGGAGTAATTGTAGATGTAGATAATGATATAAAAAAATATGAAGAATTAAAAACTAGAGCAGAAAGAGACTCCCTAACTAATGTATATAATAAAGGGGTATTTGAAAAATTAGTAGAAGAAGCTATAGTCATGAATAAAGGTGATAAAAAAGATGCTTTATTCATTATTGACTTAGATGATTTCAAAGAGATAAACGATAATTTTGGACATCCATTTGGAGATTTTGTACTAAAAACTTTTGCTGAGAAGATTCAAGCTAATTTTGATAATGAAGATTTAATTGGTCGAATTGGTGGAGATGAATTTGTGGTATATATGCGAGATTATTATACAGAAGCAAATATACATAAAAAAGCAAAAAAATTAAACAGAGTTCTTACAGATAATTACAAAGATTTAAGTTTTAGCTTTGATGCTTCTGTTAGTATTGGTATTGCAAGGTATCCTCAAAATGGAAATTCATTTTTAGAATTGTTTAAAAATGCAGATAGAGCACTTTATAATGTAAAGGCATCTGGAAAAAATTCATATTGTTTATTTGAAGAAGATATTTATATACATTAATTTTAATACAATAAAAATTTGATTAATATGTATAGTTATGTGATAGATGATTATATAAATCTTTAGAATATAATTATAACTTGGAACTACAGTTAATTTTGTGAAAATACAAAACTAGCTGTAGTTATTTTTAATTGTAAACATCACTTAGGCAAGTAGTCTATTTTTTTATTAATTTCAAGCATCCTTATAGAAATATAAATTTGAAGTATTTCATCAGCATAATTTAATGTAATACCGGTAATTTCCTTTATTTTATTAATTCTATAAAATAAAGTATTTCTATGAATATTTAAAATCTTAGCTGCCTTACTGGGGGAGTTACTGAAGTATATATATTGTTTTAAAGTTTCTAAGAAATTAGAACCATTTTTTTTATCCTCTTCCATCAATTTAGTTACAGCAGGATGATTAAGATCATATAAATCATAGTTTGCACTAAGTAGCTCGTAAAGTATATATGGTATGCTTTTTCCAAATGGAGAAAAATTTATACCATATTTTTGAGCAATTTCACTGGCTCTTTTAGCTTGATTATAATATTTATGGCTATCAGATAACTTTGAGAATTTTGAACTTATACCAGCATAAAGTGAATTTAGCTTTAAGTAATCAATAAAATCCTTATTTTCACAATCGATTAAATTAGGAATCAAGGAATCATTAATAAAAACAACTAAAGCAGATTTATATACTACACAGTTATTAGAAGGTATAAATGCACTTAAAGATTGCATAATAAAAGGTACTTTACTGTCAAAAGAATTATTATCCTTGTTTACTATTACCATTATATTTAATGAATTTGATTTAGTCCAATTTAAATAGTGAAATCTTTTACTTATAGTATCATCATCTATATATTTTTTTTCCAATAAATCAGAAAGTATATAATTAGGAATAAGTTTTTTATCTATATTAAATAAATTATTTTTTTGTAGTTCAAGAGAGATGGCTTTATTAAGTGATTCTAATAGTTTAAAGTGAAAATTCTTAAAGGGTATTTTCAATTCACAGACGGCTATATGAGCTACCTCGATTTCTTCTACACATACTGATGAAATTAGTGTGCCAAGCCAGTTATTTGGTTTATTTTCATCTTTAGTAGATTTGTTATAATATATTTTTTTGTGTATATTTTGATATTTTATGTAATTTATAGTTTCTTCATTTAAATATGTGTCACCATTAGAATCTTCATTAAGTTGCAATATATCCTTAACATTACAAGAATAAGCTAAGACTTTGAAGCTAGAATCTCTAACTATTATAGGATAGCCAAATTCCTCATATGCTATATCAATTAAATATTGTATGCCTTTATTTTCAGAGACTACATTAAAAAATTTTTGAGAAGATAAACTAATATGTATTTCTTGATTGATGACATTTAATAGTTCACTAAAAAGGTCATATTTTTCTTTTTTAGACTTTATGATACAAATATTTGAATTTAAATTGTATATTTTCAAATCACTGTTATTTTCATTCTGTATAAATATACCTAAAAAATTTATATTGGTCAAATTTACAGGAATATCCGATATATTTCCTAAATACAAACATCCTGAAATAAATTCAGTCTGCTTATTTTTATAAATATTTAAGCTGGTGATATCTATATCTTCGTCTGAAAATGGCTTTAAAACTGATATATACTGAGATATTTCTTTCATTAAATCTATTAGTTTCATTCTAAAACTCCTATAATCATATTTGATTGTGCTATAGCACAATCACTATAATATATTTTACAACAAAGTTTAAATTGTAATACATAGTTTAGATAAAATTATTTATATATAATTAGTTATATAAATTAAGAAAGATTCAAAGTAATAAAAATAATAACTTAATAAAAGGTAAATGTCTTAATAAATTCAAAAATAAAAGGAGTGTAAGACTATGGCAACAACTGAAATTGCAAATGCTAGAATATTTGATGGAGAAAAGCTCTTAGAAGCAAAAAGTATTGTTATAGAAGATGGATTAATATCATCAAAAACAACTGGTGACATTATTGTAGATGGGAAAGGATGTACTTTACTTCCAGGATTTATTGATTCTCATATACATTTAGATAGTATAAAAAACCTGGAGGATGCAACTAACTGGGGTATAACTACTATGCTTGATATGGCAACTGATAGTAAAGAGATAGTAGATTATTTGAGAAATAGAGAGGGATTAACAGATATTCGTAGTGTATATGAACCTGTAGCACCAGCAGCACATCCTCACCTTATGGGAATGGGATTTAAAGACAGTAAAATATACACTATTGAAGATGCTGAAAATTTTGCTAAGAAACAAATTAAACAAGGAGCAGATTTTGTAAAGCTTATAATAGAAGATCCAAAAACATCAAATACAGCTTTTGATTTTGAAACTATAAAAAGAGTAGTTGAAGTATCTCATGAAAATGGTAAAAAAGTATTCGCTCATGCACCTACAACTATAGCTTATGAATATGCAGAAAAAGCAGGTGTTGATGTAATAAATCACATTCCATTTATAGGTAAATTATCTGATGAGGTAATTAAAAATATAAAAGATAAAAATCTTATTTCAGTTCCAACAATAGTTATGATGGAAAAAATAGCATCAAATATAAATAAAGTCACAGGAAGAGAAGATATTAGATTAGAAACAGCAATAGAAAATACAGCAGCACTGAAAAAAGCTGGAGTAGATATACTAGCTGGTACTGATTCAAATAATGATGAAAACTCTGTCAGCATAGTAAAGCATGGAGAATCCCTTCATCGTGAGTTTGAATTATTAGTTAGAGCAGGGCTTACTACAACTGAAGTACTTAAGAGTACAACAAGTTTACCAGCAAAATTATTAGAACTTGATGACCGTGGAGTAATAAAAGAGGGAAAAAGAGCCGATTTAGTAATGGTTGAGGGAGACCCAACTAAAGATATAACAGCAACTAGAAATATAGAAGGTGTATGGATAAAAGGTAAGAGAGTAAGATAGTAGCTTGAGTATTATTAGATGAATATAGGTAAAAAAATAAAAGAAATATTATACTAAAGGAGATTAAAAATATGTTATTAAAAAGACTAGAGAATAATTCTATACAAGATATAATAGATAAAAATAGTGTAAAAGAACTTATAGAATTTGAGAGATTTTGTAGAGATAATGCATTGTGGGATGAAATGAAAAAATGTTTTGCAAAAGATTCAACAGTATCAATATCTTGGTACCAAGGGAGTGGAGAAGGTTTTGTAGAAGAATCAAGTAAGATGAAGTCTTATGCACCTCATAAAGTTTATAATACAGTAGTTTGGATAAATAATAATAAGGCAGTATCAATTACAATGGCGGCTATTCATATTAGAAATGAGATAGATGGAAATTTAGTTGAACTTCAGTCAGATGTTAAGCTTGTGTATAAAACTCAAAAGATAGATGATATGTGGTATATAGTATCTATGGATGCTATATACGAAAAAGATATACTTTTACCAGTTTATCAGAATAGTGATGTCAAAGTTTCTAAGAGTGAAATAAAAAATTATAGACCAACGTATGCAAATCTTTCTTATATGTTGAGTAAGGATGGATATAAAATAAATCAAGAACTTCCTGGAATAGATAGAAAAGAAATGGTTGATAAGCTTTATGAAGATGCAGAAAGATGGTTAACATTACAAAATTGTAAGTAGAGATTCATGTGAGAGTAATGTTTACATGGTATCATACCTTCCAAGAGAGGTGGGATTGATTATGAATTTATTACTCTATAAACAGTTTACAAAGCATGCAATACTGCGAGCGGTTTTTCTTGGAGGCATGGGAATTGCACTTTTAATATTCCCTGAATTTCTTCTTGGAGGCATGTTTTATGTTATTGTTGGATATATGATTTTATGTGGTGTTTTGCGGATTGTGGATTTTATCTTAGAAAATGGTGCAAAACACCTTTTTAACTATGGAAGTCTTATTATAGCAATTTTACTTATTGTGTTTGGACTTCACTCAATAGCTTTTTCACGTTACTTAATCCACGTATCACCTGTTTATCTTGGTTCATTATTGTTGATTGAAGCAGTAGTATATTTTGTTATTACTTTGTGTGTGACTATATTTTGGCAGAAAATTATTTTGATTATTCTTGCAAGCATTGCTTTTTTAGGTGGAATTGCTGTTATAATTTTTACCTTTGGATTTGGAATTGGAGGTATTTTAGGTCTTACACGAGTTTCTGGATTTGCTTCTTTGTTTTCATGTTTATATACAATTACTGCTTATTTAATTTATCAAAAATCAAAAAATAGATGGGAAAAGAAGAAAATAAAATGAATCTAATAGAATAGAAAGAAGTACCTTTACATATATAAATTGGTTAACGTTTAGAATAACTTTAAATTTATATCCTTATAATTAATGGATGAAAAAGTGATAGCTATATTTAACTATCACTTTTTTATTTGTCTATATAGTTAATTTATAGAGATAAACTTATATAAAAGAGTCAAAGAATTAAATAGGGTGATTTCTGATAATTATACTAATTTAAGTTTAAGTTTTGTGTAAAAGCAAAATCAGTTGTAGTTATTTTTAAAGTTGTTTAACTTCAACTGAGATTTGAGTTATATATTCATCAATATCTCGAATACTTATATCATATAGAAGATATTCTTCATAAACAAAGTCTCCTATACGTAAATCATTATCCTTAAAAAAATTTAATAGTTTTTCATAAGTTGTTTCAAGTGTATCATAACTTCCTTTATGATAAGCAGTTACATAGAGTCCTTTTGGTTTGATTGATATTGGACATTTTTTGTATTCACGATTAACTTTAGTAAACAAGTGTGAATATGACTCGAAATTTTTATTTAGTATATCCTCACCTTTAATAATCGAACCAATCAAGCAATCATCACTTAATTCATAGTTATCCATAAAATTGATACATTCATATAAGAATTTCTCTTCATCATCTCCCATAAATTGTTCTGTTTCTATAAGAGGACTTTTAACTATGTATTCTTCTTCATGTTCTTCTAAAGTAATAGTATTTATATCAATATCACAAGCTTTTTTAGTAAGTGCAATAGTGGATTCCATTAAAGTCTTAATATTGTTTAATTTTTCAATTTCATTGTTAATATCAATACTCTTTTTTTCTAAAAGTTCAATTAACAAACTAGGAGTTCGTTTATCTATATAAGTTTTAATTTCTTTTAAAGGCATTTTTATTTCTTTAAGTGATGAGATTATGCTAAAAATACTAAGTTGATGGTATGAGTAGTATCTATACCCATTTTCTTTTTTCAATTCTGGAGAGAAAAGACCTATATCATCATAATGAAAAAGTGTTTTTTTATTGACTCCACAAATCTTTGCAAATTCACCAGTGCTAAAGTAATTTTTTGAATTTTGGCTCATAATTAAAATTCCTCCTTGACTATCCTGTTACAGTATAGTTTATCATAATATTTTGTAAAGGAGTGTGAAAGTATGAAAAAATTAATTCGTTTTTTAAAACCTTATAGGATTTTAATTGTTACAATGTTAATATTTACGTTTTTGCAAACACTTGGAACTTTATATATACCAACTCTTACCGCGAGTATAGTAAATAACGGTGTAGTAAAAGGAGATATAGATTATATTGTAAAAACAGGTGTATTAATGCTAATAGTAGCAGGAATAACAGCTCTATCAGCTGTATTAGTATGTAAAGTATCAGCAAATCTTTCATCAGGATTTTGTAGAGATATTAGAGAAGCAGTATTTATAAAAGCTCAAGAATTATCAATAAATGACTTTAATAAAATAGGTACAGCATCTATGATTACTAGAAGTACTAGTGATATTACTTTAATAGGGCAATCTTTATTTATGTTTATTGAGTTGGTGTTACCAGCACCAATTATAACTATTTCTGGATTATTTTTAGCTTATTCTATAGATAGAGTAATGACAATTATTATTGTTATAATAATGGTTTTATTCATGCTGTTTGCATGCTTAGTTGGTAAAAGAGTTATCAAATTATTTAAGATAATGCAAACAAAAATGGATAATATGAATAGAGTGTTACGTGAAGCTGTAACTGGAGTAAGAGTTATAAGAGCTTTTAATAGAACTAGTTTTGAAAAGAATAGATTTGATAAAACAGCAGTGGATTATTCTCAAACAGCAATTTCAATAAATAAGATATTTGCAGTACTTATGCCTATTGTAATGTTAATAATGAATTTAGGTATAGTAAGTATTATTTGGTTTGGTGGAATAAGAGTAAGTAATGGAAATATGGAAATAGGTCATATAATGGCTTTAGTTGAGTATTGTATTTTAATTTTATTTTATCTAATCATGGCAGTAATGGTATTTATGTACATACCCAGAGCAGGGGCTTGTGCAGATAGAGTAAATCAAATATTAGACATAGTACCTGAAATTGTAGATGGAAATAATTCTGAAAATATTATTTCAGAAAGAGGGCATTTAGTCTTTAAGAATGTAACATTTTCATATTCAGAATCAGAGGAACCTGTCTTAAGCGATATAACATTTGAAACAAAATCTGGAGAAGTAACTGCAATTATAGGAAGTACTGGCTCTGGCAAATCTACGATTGCAAATGTAATACCACGTTTTTTTGAAATTCAAGAAGGTGAGATATCTATAAATGGTCAAGATGTTAAGAATATGTCTCAAAAAGAGCTTAGAGATAAAATTGGATTTGTACCACAAAAAGCATTCTTGTTTAGTGGAACAATAGAAGAAAATATAAAGTATGGAAAAGAAGATGCAAGTATTGAAGAAATAAAACATGCAGCAAACATAGCTCAAGCTGATGAATTTATTTCTAGTATGGAAGATAATTATGATTCATTTGTAGCTCAGGGTGGAAATAATTTATCTGGTGGACAAAAGCAGAGAATCTCTATTGCAAGGGCATTAGTTAGAAAGCCAGAAATATATATATTTGATGATAGTTTTTCTGCATTAGATTTTAAGACAGATAAAAAACTTAGAAGAGCATTAAAAGATGAAATTAAAGATTCAACAGCTATAATTATAGCACAACGTATAAGTACAATCATGGATGCCAATCAAATTATAGTTTTAGATGAAGGTAAAATTGTAGGTATTGGTAAACATAAAGATTTACTTAGAAAATGTGATGTTTATAAGCAAATTGCAGATTCACAGCTTAGTAAAGAAGAACTTGCATAGCAAAAGAGAAATTCAATTTGTTTATTTGGAGGTGTAATATGAGTGAAAATATAGTAGAAAAAAAAGAAGTAGATGTACTTAGTTTTGAAGATGGTATGTCAGCAGAAAAAGCTAAGGACGCAAAAAAAACTACAAAAAGACTATTAAAATATATGGCAAAACAAAAGTTTAAAATACTGACAATTTTTATTGCAGTATTAATAAGTTCAGCTCTTACGGTTTTAGCACCAATGATTATGGGAAAAGCTATTGACCAACTATTTAATGGAATAAAAACGGCAGTTCAAACTGGCACAAAATTTAGTGTAAACTTTAGTACTATGGGAGGTATAATATCAGTACTTTTAAGCTTGTATCTTCTTAGTTCAGTATTTATATATATACAACAATATATTATGTCAGGAGTTGCACAAAATTTAGTTCTTAGTATGAGAAAAGATTTAAGTGATAAGCTAAATAAACTTCCTCTTAAGTATTATGACTCACATAAAAAGGGAGAAACTCTTAGTATAGTTACAAATGATTTAGAAAAGGTTGCAGATAGCCTGCAAGAAGGATTAATGCAACTTATTACAGCAGTAGTTACGGTGATTGGTTCTATAGTTATGATGATAAACATAAGTATGTCACTTACAATAGTATCAGCTATAACATTAGGTGTTTCGCTATGCATTACTATTGTAATTGCGGGGAAATCACAAAAAAGATTTTCAGAAAACCAAAAGGCTTTAGGTGAATTAAATAGTAATATAGAGGAGATGTTTACTGGTCAAGTAGTAGTTAAGGCGTTTAGTAAAGAAGAAGATACTATTAAAAACTTTAAAATAGTAAATCAAAATCTTTATAATGCTAGTAGAAAAGCACAATTCTCATCATATTCAATATCTCCAATCATTAGATTTGTAAATCAAATTGGGTATGTGGTTATAGCAGTTGTAGGTGGTATATTTGCAGCAAATGGAACAATGACTCTTGGTAGTATACAGGCATTTATTCAATATGTAAATCAATCATCAGAGCCTACCACAGAAATATCTTATATTACAAATATGCTTCAAGCAGCAATTGCATCTGCTGAGAGAGTATTTGGAGTAATGGATGAAATAGAGGAGGTAAAAGATAAAGAGCCTTCAAAAGTTATAAATATACCTAAAGGTAAGGTAGAATTTGAACATGTTAAATTTGGATATAATGATGATTCTATTCTTATGAAAGATATTAATATTAAGTTAAATGCAGGAGGTAAGATTGCAATTGTTGGACCAACAGGAGCCGGAAAAACGACTCTTGTAAATTTACTTATGAGATTTTATGAGATACAAGAGGGTAGAATTACTATTGATGGTATTGATATAAAGGACTTAAAACGTGGAGAACTTAGAACGATGTTTGGAATGGTACTTCAAGATACATGGCTATTTAATGGAAGCATAAAAGAAAATATTGCATACAGTAAATCAGATGCTACAATGGAAGATGTTGTAAGAGCAGCAAAAGCAGCAAGAGTAGACCATTTTATAAGGACTTTACCTAAAGGATATGATACTATATTGACTGAAGATGCTTCTAATTTATCTCAAGGTCAAAAGCAACTTTTAACAATTGCCAGGGCAATACTTTCAGACCCATCAGTGTTAATTCTAGATGAAGCAACTTCTAGTGTAGATACTAGGACAGAAGTTGAAATTCAAAAGGCTATGAATAACTTGATGAGAGGAAGAACTAGCTTTGTTATCGCACATAGATTATCAACTATTCGTGATGCAGATTTAATATTAGTAATGAAAGAAGGTACTATTATTGAACAAGGAAGCCATAAAGAGCTTCTTGAGAATAAAGGATTTTATGAGGAACTTTATAATAGTCAATTTTCAAGAGAATATGATGAAGAAGTTGTATAATTTAATGGAAGATTCATAATCTATATTCCATGATTTTTAGAGAATAAATCCAACTCAATGACTTACTTTGAAAATAAGTAACATGAATAAAGGCTATGTAGAATACAAAATATTGGTGTATTCTATATAGCCTATTTATTTTGTCATTACAATGTAAAGTTTAAGCATGAGATAAAATTGGAAACATTAAATTATCTGGAAAACTTTCTTTGCCACATATATGCCATAAAGATGCACTTATTTTACGGAGATTTAACAAAGCCGAGTAAAGTATACTCTAAATATAAAATAAATCAAATATAGTTAAGAAATTGAGAGGTGATAAAAATGGATAAAAAGTTAAACTACAGATTTGAAATGAAACATAAAATAACTGAAGCGGATGTGTTAGCTTTGAAATCAAGACTTTATCCAATAATGAAAAAAGATGCAAATGCATCAAAAGATGGAAAATATCTTATTAGAAGTTTATATTTTGATACACCAGAAGATAAAGCTCTTCTTGATAAGTTAAATGGTGTTGCAATAAGAGAAAAGTTTAGAATAAGATTTTATAATAATGATTGTTCTTTTATAAAATTAGAAAAAAAAATAAAGCACTATAATATGACATCAAAGCTGTCAGCTAGTTTAACTAAAAAAGAAGTATTGAAGATATTAAATAATGATATTGAATTCTTAAAAGAATCAACAAACTGTTTATTAAGGGAGTTTTATCTAAAGATAAAATGTGAAAGATTGGAGGCAAAAAGTATAGTCGATTACGATAGAGAAGCTTTTGTTTATCCAGTTGGGAATGTAAGAGTGACAATTGATAGTGACATTAAAACTGCTGTAAACTCAACAGATTTATTTAATAAAGAATTGCCAACTGTTTCAGTTATTGACGAAAATATGACTGTATTGGAAGTTAAATATGACGAATTTATACCAGACTTTATAAAAGATTTAGTTCAAATTAATAAGACTACTTCTACAGCTGTTTCAAAGTATGCATCAAGTAGGTTATATACATAAGAATAAAAATTTAAGATTTAGATAAAGACATGTTTAAATAAAATTTAAAGAAAAAACGAAGAAATAGGAAGGATGATTTTAATTATGACATTTAACGATATTTTTAAGTCAAGTTTTATAGAAAACGTATCAGGTTTTTCATTTGTGGATAGTGCTTTAGCTCTAGGCTCAGCATTTTTAGTAGGTTTGTTTATATATATGGTTTATAAGAAGACATATATGGGAATTATGTACTCTCGACCATTTAATGTATCACTTGTAGCACTCACTATGCTTACAACTTTTGTAATATTGGCAGTTACATCAAATGTAGTCTTATCTCTAGGTATGGTTGGGGCTTTATCTATAGTAAGATTTAGAACAGCAATTAAAGACCCAATGGATTTAGTATTTCTATTTTGGTCATTGGGTTCAGGTATAGTTTTGGGTGCAGGTTTAATTCCATTAGCTGTAATGGGTTCAGTAATTATGGGATTAATTTTAATCTTCTTTTCAAACAAAACAATCTCTGAAACACCATATATATTAATGGTAAATTGTAATAATGAAGATTCAGAAGACATTGCAACTGACAAAATCAAAAGGGTATTTTCTAAATATCAAATAAAATCAAAGAGCGTGACACCAGAAAAAGGAATAGAGTTGGTGTTTGAAGTTAGAATGAAAGATGGAGAAACAAGTCTTATAAATGATTTAAGTCAAGTAGATGGAGTTACTAATGCAGTTCTTGTAAGTTACAATGGTGATTATGTAGCATAGAGAGGAGTAATCTTTTATGAAAGATAAAAAACTTACCCTTCTTATCTCATTTATGGTTGTATTTTTATGCGCAATAGTTGGAATATACAGTATATCTGGAAATAAAGGTGTTGATTTATATAGTGATGCGTATATTGAAAAATATTTTGATAGAGATAAAGTTATGGAAATTAATATAGAAATAGATGATAGTGATTTAAAAGATATGAATGAAAATGCTATAAAAGAAGAATTTAAAGTTGCAAAAGTAACCGTAGATGGTGATGCATATGGAAATGTTGGAATCAGGACTAAAGGAAATTCAAGTCTTACATCTGTAGCAAATAGTGATAGTGATAGATATAGTTATAAGATTAATTTTGATAAATATAACACTAGTCAAAGTATGGAAGGGCTTACTCAATTAAATCTTAATAACTGTTACTCTGACCCCTCTTATATGAGAGAGTTTATAACATATAGTATTTGTGAAGATATGGGATTAGCTACTCCAGAATTTGCATATGCAAAGGTTTCTATAAATGGTGAATATCATGGTTTATATTTAGCAGTGGAAGGATTAAAAGAATCTTATCTTGAAAATAACTTTGGAGATGTAACAGGTGATTTATACAAGTCTGATGAAGGCGCTTCATTGCAGTACAATGGAGATGATTCAGAAAGTTATTCAAATTTAATCGTTGAAAGTGATAAAAAAACAGCTGATTGGTCTAAGGTCACAAAACTATTAAAATCTCTAGATACAGGTGAAGACATTGAAAAGTATCTTGATGTAGATTCTGTTCTTAAAAATATAGCAATAAATACAGCTTTGTTAAATCTCGATAGCTATCAAGGTAATTTTGCTCACAATTACTATCTGTATGAGCAAGATGGAGTATTTTCTATGTTACCATGGGATTTTAATATGTCATTTGGTGGGTTTGGTGGTACTGGTAAAAGCGGAGATGGGCAATCAATATATATTGATGAACCAACGACAAGTAATTTAGAAGACAGACCTCTAATATCTGCATTATTAAAAAATGAGACATATAAAACAAAATACCATGAATATCTAGAAGAGATAGTAACAAAATATTTAGGTTCAGATTATCTAGAAAATATGACAACAAAAGTACATGACTTAATAGTATCATATGTAAAAGAAGACCCAACAGCATTTTATACATATGAAGAATTTGAAAAAAATATAACATCTTCAATTGAAAGTTCTAATGATGATAAAGGTGGTAATAAGGGCTTTGGCAATCAAGAATTTAATAATAAAGATTCTAATGATGAAAATAACGAAAATAAAAGTGATGAAAAAGAAGTCAATGCGGAACTTACTTTAAGTGAAACTAAAAATAATGCAGATAGTCAAGCTGTAGACAATAATGAAGATAAGAATAATACAAATAACAAAGATAGTACAAATAACAATGAAAGTGACGATAAGAGTAAAGAAAATTTAGAAAGTCCTATGGGTAAAGGAGGAAAATCAATACCAGGAGTTTTAGAGGTAGCAGAAAGTATGAGTAAAACAATAAAAGCTCAATTAAGTGGAGAGTCTTCTTCAACGAAGGAAACCTCTGATAGTGAGAATTCAAGTGATAATAAAGACATGAAAGAAGCTGATGAAGGTATGAATGGAATGCCAGAACCACCTGAAGGAATGGATGGTAATACGCCGCCAGGTATGGGAAATATGGATAAAGGCGATACGAATAATAAGCAAAATGGTAATATGAAAATGGATAGAAATCAAGGTAGTCCAAAAGAAGCTGGAAACTTTGGAGGCAAAGGAGGAGGTTCTATGAGTAAAACAACAGCATGCTCTAAATTGGTTTTAGGCGGAACTTCTATGTTAGTTATGTCGGTTATGTTAGTATGTATATCAAAAATAAATAGAAGAAAATTTATAAAGTCAAAATAAAATAAAAATAGATAAATACTGATACTGTTAAGTGCAACTACTTTCTTAACAGTATTTTTTTGCTTTATATTAATTTAAAATCTCACATTAGGTTTTACTATTTCATTATAAATAGGCCTAAAAAAGATTTTAAAATATAGAATTTCAACATAGAAATATATAAATTATCTCTTCGAAAAAATAATCTGAAAATTTGTAACCAAATTGTAATAAAATGGTAGTTATTTAGCATAAAATGATGTATCATAGAGTTGTATTATAAAATTTATAAAATAGGATTTTTGTATGAAAACTGCTGACTTTTGGTATTTAAGGTGAGTAGTTAAATTATGTTTAGGAGGGGTAGATTTTGTTACAAAAAGTATTATGGAAATTTTCAAAGCTGGTTTTAGGTCTATTTATATGTTCAATTGGTATAGTATTGACGATAAATTGTAACCTTGGTTTATCTCCTTGGGATGTGTTTCATCAAGGTCTTTCAAATCATGTAGGAATAACTATAGGGACTGCCTCTATAATTGTAGGCTCTATAGTAGTTATAGCTGATGTTATTCTTGGTGAAAATGTAGGATGGGGAACTGTATTTAATATGTTATTAATTGGCTTTTTTATGGATTTACTTCTATACACTAACTTAATTCCAAAGACTGATAGTGTATTAATAGGAATAATTATGTTGATTTTAGGTTTGGGGCTTGTAGCTCTTGGAATGGTATTTTATATGGGAAGTGGTCTAGGAAGTGGACCTAGAGATGGTTTGATGGTTGCTCTTCAAAAGAAAACAGGAAAATCACTTAACTTAATAAGAGGAACTATAGAAGTTGGTGCATTAATAGTTGGATTTTTCTTAGGTGGAAAAGTTGGTATAGGAACTATAATAAGTGCATTTGGCCTAGGATATCTTACACAAATATTATTTAATTTGTTTAAATTAGATTGTAGTAAAATTAAACATAGATTTATAATAGATGATATAAAATTTATAAAATTATATATGAGTGGAGATAAAAAACCTGCCACTCAAAATATGGCTAAATAGTCCTATAAAGAATTAATTAAGAGTATATAGTAATTATAAATAAAAATTTTCTTGTAAATATATAAAATTTCAAATATTAAAAGATATGGATTGCTAAAAAACTATAAAATATAGATTTTTAGCAATTTTTTATTTACTTAACATATTCTAAGACCTTAAAAGCTTTTATATATGTTAGATGAATTGATTTATTTATAATTAGAGATACTAAACTTTATAGATATTAATATAAACACATTCAAATTGTGTATTTTCAAAGCCTTTAAAATACTTGTATTTATTCTAACTAAAAAAATAAAAAAATTAGCAAAAAAGTCTTGTATTATATCTGAATTTTATATATAATTACCTATGTTGTTTACAAATTTTAAACTCAATGTTTAGTAAACAAAATGTTTAGTAAAATAAAACACAAATTAGGAGGTGCAACATGGATATAGGTGAAAAGATAAAAAGATTAAGAACAGAAAAACAACTGACCCAGGAAGAGTTAGCTAATAGATGTGAATTGTCAAAAGGATTTATTTCTCAACTAGAAAATAACTTAACATCACCATCCATAGCTACCCTTATAGATATACTTGAGATATTAGGTACAAATTTAAGGGAATTTTTTAATGAAATAGATGACGAAAGAATTAGTTTTACAAAAGAAGACATGTTTGAAACTGAAGATGAGGACTTAAAATATAAATTAAAGTGGTTAATTCCAAATTCACAAAAAAATGAAATGGAGCCAATAATAATAACATTGTATCCAGGTGGACAATATAAAGAAGAAAAGCCACATGAAGGTGAAGAATTTGGATATGTACTAGCAGGTTCAATATATGTTCATATAGGCGAAAAGAAAAATAAGGTAAAAAAAGGAGAAAGCTTTTACTTTAGACCAAGAGCAAATCACTATATATCAAACGAAGGAAAAACGACAGCAAAAGTGATTTGGGTAAGTACGCCACCATCATTTTAGAATAGAGGTGTTTAATAATTGGTAGAAAATATAATAGAATTAAGAGATATATCTAAGCATTATGAGGAACTTACTGTTTTAGATAATTTCAATTTAGATATAAAGAAAAATGAGTTTTTAACTTTACTTGGGCCAAGTGGATGTGGAAAGACTACTACATTAAAAATAATAGCAGGGTTTGAGTATGCTGATGATGGCAAAGTTTTATTTGAAGGTAAAGAAATAAATAATTTACCACCATATGAAAGACAAGTAAATACAGTCTTTCAAAAATATGCTTTATTTCCACACATGGATGTATATGAAAATGTAGCTTTTGGCTTGAAAATTAAAAAAACTCCAAAAGATATAATAGATACTAAAGTAAAAGAAGTTTTAAAACTTGTTGCATTAGAAGGATTTGAAAGACGACAAGTAGACTCATTAAGTGGAGGTCAACAACAAAGAATTGCAATAGCAAGAGCTTTAGTAAATGAACCAAAAGTGTTGTTGTTAGATGAGCCACTTGGAGCATTAGATTTAAAATTAAGACAAGAAATGCAAATAGAATTAAAAAGAATTCAAAAAAAGTTAGGAATAACATTTGTATTTGTAACTCATGACCAAGAAGAAGCTCTTACTATGTCAGATACTATTGTTGTAATGTATAAAGGTAAAATACAACAAATGGGTACACCTCAAGACATATACAATGAACCTAAAAATTCATTTGTAGCGAAGTTTATAGGTGAAAGTAATATATTTGATGGAATTATGATGGAAGATTATAAAGTAAATTTCTGTAAGAGAGAGTTTGAATGCGTAGATAAAGGATTTGAAAAAAATGAAAATATAGAAGTAGTAATAAGACCAGAAGATATAAAAATGGTAAAGCCAGAAGAAGGAATGTTAAAGGGGAAAGTTACATCTACAGTATTTAAAGGAGTGCACTATGAAATAGAATTAAATGAAAATGGAAGATTGTGGATACTTCATAATACCAAAAATGCTGAAGTTGGAGTAGAACTAGGCATGGATATATATCCAGAAGACATCCATATAATGAGAAAAGAGAGTAACTAATATGAAGAAGAAATCTTTTTTAGCATATCCATATGTAGTTTGGAGTGCGATATTTGTAATAATTCCTTTAATACTAGTAGTATTTTTCAGTTTTACAAAAGACTCAAGTACAGGTTATGTGTTTACACTTGAGAATTATAAAGAAGTAATAGACCCTATATATATTAAAGTATTTGCTCGCTCTATTCTTTTAGCAGGAGTAGCTACATTGATATGTCTTGTAGTTGGTTATCCAGTGGCATATATAATCTCAAAAGCTCATGTAAGTAGAAGAGGTTCATTAATACTGTTGTTTATTCTTCCTATGTGGATGAACTTTCTTTTAAGAACATATGCATGGGTAGCTATATTAGGAAAAAATGGACTTTTAAATACGTTTTTAGGATGGTTTGGAATACAGCCATTAGCAATTTTGTATACTAATGTTGCTATACTTTTAGGTATGGTATATAACTTTTTACCATTTATGGTTCTTCCAATATATACAGCACTTTCAAAGATGGATAATGATTTAATAAATGCTGCTCATGACTTAGGTGCAAATAACATGACAGTATTTAGAAAAATTATATTTCCTTTGAGTCTGCCTGGGGTAATGTCTGGAATAACTATGGTATTTATGCCAGCAGTTACTACTTTTGCAATATCAAGACTGCTAGGTGGAGGCAAAATAATGTTAGTTGGAGATTTGATTGAACAACAATTCACAGTTGTTGGAGATTGGAACTTTGGCTCAGCTATATCAATATTTATGATGATAGTAATATTAATATCCATGTCGATAATGTCAAAATTTGGAGATGAATCTGACAAAGAAGGTGGTGGGTTACTATTTTAAAATTAAAGAAAATAACTTCTAATATATATTTAGCATTAGTATTCTTATTTTTGTATGCACCCATATTTGCATTGGTACTATTTTCTTTTAATGATTCAAAATCAATGGCAAGATGGAATGGATTTACATGGAAGTGGTATGGTCAATTACTTCAAAATGAAAGTATAATGAGTGCTTTATATTACACTGTTGTGATAGCTATATTAGCATCCGTAATATCAACAATAGTAGGAACTATAAGTGCTATAGGAATACATAAGATGAGAGGGAAGAGTAAAAAATTAATACTGAATGTAAACTACCTTCCTATTTTAAATACAGAAATAGTTACAGCAGTAGCCCTTATGAGTCTATTTGTATTTGTAAAAATGGAATTTGGTTTTACAACAATGTTATTAGCACATATAATGTTTTGTTTGCCATATGTTATACTTTCAGTTTTACCAAAAATGAAGCAATTACCTGATAATATAGAAGATGCAGCTATGGACTTGGGAGCAACACCTATGTATGCTCTTAGAAAAGTAATTTTACCACAAATAAAACCAGGTATAGTTTCTGGATTTTTAATTGCATTTACTATGTCAATAGACGACTTTATAATAAGTTTCTTTAATGCTGGAAATGGTGTAAGTAATCTTTCTATAGAAATCTATGGAATGGCTCGAAGAGGTATAAAGCCTGAAATAAATGCATTATCAACGATAATGTTTGCAGTGGTTTTAGGATTACTTCTATTGGCTAATAAAAAAGAATCTATAGTAAGGGGGACTAAATAATGATTAAGTTTAAGAAAATAATATCCCTTGTAACTGTAGGTATGATTACAGCTACTTTATTTACAGGATGCAATAAATCAACAGATTCTACAAAGGTTCTAAATGTATATAATGTTGGTGATTATATAGATGAATCTCTTATAGATAAGTTTGAAAAAGAAACAGGAATAGAAGTTCAATATTCAACTTATGATACTAATGAAATGATGTATCAAAAGGTTAAGAGTGGTAGTACTCATTATGATTTAGTTTTTCCATCGGATTATATGGTGGAAAAAATGAAAAATGAAGGTCTTTTGGAAAAAATAGATTTTAAAAACATACCTAATATGAAGTATTTAGATAAGAGTTTTTTAAATCCTGTATATGATGAAACTAACGAATATAGTGTTGCATATATGTGGGGTACTCTTGGAATATTATATAATAAAAAAGAAGTTAAAGAGCCTATAGATAGTTGGAATATACTTTGGAATCCAAAATACAAAGGAAACATGATGATGTTTGACTCTGTTAGAGATACTATAGGGATAACTCTTAAAAAATTAGGATACAGTATGAATAGTGTAAATCCAAAAGAAATAAATGAAGCAAAAAATCTTTTAATAAAGCAGAAGGATTTAGTCCTAGCATATGTAAACGATGAAGGAAAAGACAGATTATTAGGTGGAGAAGTCGCAATGGGGATGTTGTATTCTGGAGATGCAGTTACATTGATGGATCAAAATCCTGACCTTGACTATGCTATACCTAAAGAAGGTACGAACAAGTGGGTGGATGCTATGTGTGTACCTACAACAGCACAAAATAAAAAAGAAGCTGAGTTATTTATAAACTTCTTGTTAGACCCAGAAAATGCAAAAGTAAATGCTGAATACATTGGATATTCAACACCTAATACAGGAGCACTAAAGTTATTGGACCCAGAAATAACTAGCAATCCTGTTGCATATCCATCTAAAGATGTGCTTGCTAAATGTGAAACTTTTGAAGATATTGGTGAAAATATCAAGTTATACGATAAAGCTTGGATAGAGTTAAAATCAAAATAGAGTATTATTTATTTAATAATATTTACTTAATAAAACTGTTCTTATTTAGAAATTATTTTCTAATTATTGAACAGTTTTATTTTTTTTACTTATATCTATATATGTATATGTTATAGATATATATAATTTATTTACTATGAATACATACATGATAATTATTTTGAAGATAAGCAAATAGAGAACATTAATGTTAAATATTTGTTTGTTTTTTTATTATTTATATACATATATAATTTAATTTATTTTTACTAAGTTAAAAAATTATTTGCATATTGATTTTAATAATAATTAGAAAAAATGGGCAACTTAATAAAATAATTGGAGGTGTAAATTTATAAAAAATGAATGGGACAAATAAAAAGATAGATTTATTAATGTTAAGTTTGTTTGTTTTTATATTTTTAATTGTTGGGATAGTAATACTATCTATTAGAACAGAAAATAAATTGAATGTATTTATAATGTTATCAGTTATTTTTTTTATAATAATGTTAACTTATTTATCAAACTCAGTAGTTGGTTTAATAACAAGTTCAATAATTATATTTATATATACGTCCTATATTTTATATAACAATATTACTCATAATATAGATATTGAGTTTATATCATATATATGGATAATAGCAGTACCAATATCTTCAATTATAATGGGAAATATAAATAAAAATATAAATGAATTACAACTTACAAATATAAAATTAACTGAACAATATGAGGAACTAGTAACTATAGATAATGAAACTGGGCTTAGAAACTTAAAAATTTTTTATAATGATGTAAATATGGAAATAAGTAAGTCAGTCAGACATACTACTACTTTTTCTCTTATGATAGTAAAACTACCATATTATGAAAACCTACAGACTATATTTGGTGAAAGTAAAACTAACAAAATAGTAAAATATATTAGTTCAAATATTGTAGAGTGTACAAGAAATGAAGATATAATATACAGTTTACAAAAAGATATGATAGGAATACTGATGCCAAACACAGCATTAGAAGGTTCAAAGGTTGTTAGAGATAGAATAAAGAAGAGGATAAAAGAGTTAAACTTAGATTTAAATGATAAAGGAAAATATGTAAATATAGATGTGAAAATTGCAATTTTAGAGTATAGAGATACTTTTGGAGATAGTATAAATTTTAAGAATATGGTTGAAGAGGAATTGCAGTATGATGTTTAAAACTTACAATAAAAATTTATCTAAAGTATTAATTGTGCTTTTAATAGTATTGATAATGTCAAATTTTAATATACACTCATATGCACTAGAAACTTATTCTAATACAAATAAGGTATTGGTTATCTATGATTCTAAGAAAGAAACATCTTACAATCAAGACATATTGAAAATTGTAAGAACTCTATTAGGTAGATTTAGCTCAAATATCGAGTTATTAAAATTAAGCAACTATGATAATGAGATAAATAAAACTTATTATAGTCATATATTTATTATAGGGATAAATGAAAATTCATATATTAATGATGAAAAAACTAACATCTTAATTAATTCATTAGATTCCTATAAAGGAGTCATCTGTTGGTTAGGATATGGTATAGAAAATCTGTTGGAATATAAGAAATATAATTTAGAATATGTAAAAAAAACAAATAATATAAACAGTGTAACCTATAAAGGTAAAGAGTATAACTTAGATGAACACCATTTATTTAATATTGTAAAATCAACAGATAAAAGCAATAAAATTATAGGAACTATTAGTGATACAGTAAATGAATATCCGTATATTGTAAATGACAAAAATCTTTTCTATGTGTCAAAGTTGGATTTAGATGGTGTTTTATTTTATATATTTTGTGATTCACTAAATGATGTGTTTGATATTGAAACCTTCAATAATGGTCGCATATTTGTAAGAATAGAAGATGTACATGCATTTAGAGAACCAAAAGAATTAATAAAAATAGCTGATTATTTAAGCAATAAGAACATACCATTTACAATTGCTTTAATACCAGCTTATGTAAATCCTAAAAATCATAGAATAACTACTTTATCAGAAAGCCCTGAGATTGTTAAAGCAGTAAAATACATGCAAGATAAGGGTGGTACAGTGATATTACATGGATACACTCATCAATATAAAAATGAAGAAGTTTCTGGAGAAGGATATGAATTTTGGGATGGGGAAAAAGATGCTCCATTAAAAGAAAATATGACAATTTTTGTGAAAGATAGAGTTTTAAAAGGGCTTAGAATATGTATAGAAAATGGGATTTATCCTCTTGCATTTGAAGCTCCTCATTATGCAATAGAATCTGAAGGATATAAAGAATTAAAAAAATATTTTTCTACTTATGTAGGACAACATCAAAATAATGATAAAAAATTTAGCACAAATACATATCCCTATGTTATTAGGGATACAGAAGAGTTTAATATATTTGTACCTGAGAATTTGGGATATATAGACCCAGAGGATAAGTTTACTTTTCAAAATATAAAAGAAAATTTAGATACAGTATCTATTGTCAGAGGCTTTAGTGGCGGTTTTTTCTTTCATTCGTATTTAGATATAAAATATTTGAAAGATACAATAGAATACCTAGAAAAACAAAATATAGAGTTTATGGATTTAAGAGATTTTGATAATTGGGTAAAGGTTGATGAGATACAAATAAGAAATGATGGTAATGAAATTAAAGTCAACTATGATAGAAATTTAGAAAAAAATAAAGAAGATGAAACTAGGTTTAAATCTATATCTAAAATCAGCAAAATCTTAATATCAATAGTATCCATAAGTGTTTTAGTTTTTGTAATTATATTTATGTATTTTAAAAAAATAGACAAAAAGAAATTTTTAAAATAAAAAATTTTAGATTAAGTTCTAAGATTTAAAAAGATTTTAGGAGAATTTTATGAGAGGATTAAATGTATCAGAGTATCTATTTATATTTAGTTTATTTAGTATATGGTCTTTACTACTTATAAATATAGTTTTAGCTATGGGGGGGTATTTATTTTATTTTAGGAACTTTGATAAAAAAATAAAAAAAATTGATAGATATCCAATGGTATCAATACTTGTTCCTGCTCATAATGAAGCCAAGGTAATAGGTAGGACTGTGGAATCTTTACTACTACTTAATTATCCTAAAGATAAAATGGAACTTATTGTGATAAATGACAATTCTTCTGATAATAGTAGAGAAATTTTAGAAAGCATAAAGAATAAATATAAAAATTATAATTTTACTATTATAAATACAGATAGCATAACTGGAGGTAAGGGAAAATCAAATGCATTAAATATTGGATATAAAATTTCAAAAGGAGAGTTTATAGCAGTCTATGATGCAGATAATACTCCAGATAGAGATGCACTTAGGTATTTAATACAAACAATAGTTCTAGATGATGAATTAGGTGCTGTTATTGGAAAGTTTAGAACCAGAAATAAAAGTAAAAATCTATTGACGAAATTTATAAATATAGAAACTTTAAGCTTTCAATGGATGTCTCAAGCTGGTAGATGGCAATTATTTAATTTATGTACAATACCAGGAACTAACTTTATATTGAGAAAAAGTATTATAGAAGAAATTGGGGGATGGGATAGCAAAGCAATTGCAGAAGATACAGAAATTAGCTTTAGAATATATAAGTTAGGATATAAGATAAAACTTGTGCCACAGTCAATAACATGGGAGCAGGAACCAGAAACTATTAAAGTTTGGATAAAGCAAAGGACTAGATGGGCAAAAGGTAATATATACGTTTTAATGAAATATATAAAAAATATATTTAAACAAGGGAAAAATAAAATTGTATTTGATATAGCCTACTTTTTTTCTGTATATTTTCTATTTTTAACATCTGTTATTATCTCAGATATTTTATTTGTCTTAAGTGTATTTAAATTAATAGAGATTTCTATTCCAATCAACTTTATCATAATATGGATACTATCGTACATTTTATTTATCATAGAAGTGAGTATAAGCTTAACTATAGAAAAAGGTGAGGCTACAATCGAGAATATATTTATAGTAGCACTTATGTATTTTACATATTCTCAACTATGGCTATTTGTTGCTATAAAAGGAATGGTAGAGTATTTAAAAGATATAATTTTTAAAAGAGAGGTCAAATGGTATAAAACGGAAAGATTTTAATTCATGTACAGGAGGTATTAATATGAAAAAATTTGTTGTATTAATTGTATCTTTAGTATTGTTTTTTTCAAATATCGTATTTGTAGATGAAGTAAAAGCTGATGAAACTAAAGTCAAAAATTATAAGTTTGAAAGAGATGTAACTATTGATGGAGTTATAGGGAGCAATAGTACTTTTTTTGAAGTAAACAAAAATTGGGACGTTGAGGAAGTGTCATTTAATCTTAATTTTAGTAAGAGTCAAATATTAAATGGAGATGTTTCAAGTTTAACTATCTTAATAAATAATGTACCAATAAAATCAATTAAACTAAATGCCAAAAAAGATTATAAAGATACACTAAAAGTATTAATACCAAAAGAATATATAATACAAGGATATAATGAAATAAAAGTAAAAGCATATAAAACAATATCTGATAAAATATGTCAAGATGATTCTAACACTGGAAACTGGATGGTTATTCATAAGGAATCTTATACATCAATTAGATATAAGCAGAAAAAATTGGGCAATTCAATAAATGAGTATCCATATCCATATATAGAAATTGAAGAAAATTTTAAATTAGACACAACTTTAGTAGTTCCAGATAATATGAGTAGGGGTGAATCTACAGCTGTGTTTAATTTAGCATCGGAATTTGGAAAAATAACACAGAACGATAAGTTACAGTTTGATGTTAAATTATATTCAGAAATGAAGAACTGGTCAGATGATAACATTATATACATTGGTAAACCTGAAAATACGGCAGAAGAAATTTTAAATATTCTAAGTGCAAAGGAACAAACTTTATTATCTTCAAATTGTATAATTAAACAGATAAATTCTCCATACAACAATAATAAGAAGATGTTAGTAGTAATAGGTAGTAATGAAGAAGATTTAATAAAAGCATCAAATTTATTGATAGACAATAGACTTTCTAATCAAATTTTATCATCATCAATACTTGTAAATAAAGATACTAATATAAAGACTGCTGGTGAACAAGAATTAAATTTAGGTCATATGACTTTAGAAGACCTAGGATATACAGATATTTTGCTGGAAGGTGCATTTAGTCAACAAGCTTTATTTGATGTTAGAATACCAAAAGGTAGAAAGTTAGATAATGGCTCAAAGATTGTTTTAAATTTAAGATATTCTGATAATTTGGATTTTGACAAATCATTAGTTACAGTGTATATAAATGATGTTGTCGTAGGAAGTAAAAAATTAGATAGGGCATATTCAGATAATGACAAACTAGAATTAAAAATACCTAAAGATATAGATAATAAAAACTATTATCAAGTTAAGCTGGTGTTTAATTTAAGTATAAAAAATTTAAATTGTGTTACAAGAGAAAGTAATAATCCTTGGGCATATGTGTCAAATAGCTCTTATTTGGAACTATCAACAAAAGAGAATCAGTCACTGAGTTTTGAAAGTTATCCATATCCATTTGTTAAGAATGATAAGTTTAATGATTTAACTGTGATAATGCCAGATTATTCAGGGTCCCAAGCAATGACATGGATGTCCAGACTAGGTGTTAATTTAGGTGCAAATATGAATTCGCATGAGGGAAACATAAATGTAATTAGAGGTAAAGAGTTTAGCAATAAATATAAAGATACGAATATTATAGTTTTTGGAGTACCACTTAACAGCTCTGTTATAAAGATGATAAATAGCAACTTAAATATAAAGTTCAATAAAAACTATTCTAACTTTTTATCAAATGATAAGATAAGCTTTATTGACGATTATGGTAAAAATATTTCATCAATACAATTGATAAAATCACCTTACAATAATCAAAAAAATATTATGGTAATAAGTTCAATAGATGAAAAAAATTTATATTTAGGAATGGATTATTTATTAAATAAAAGTCAAGTGAATGATTTAAAAGGAGATACATTAACAATTGATGAATATGGAGAAGTAAAAGATTTAACGTATAATACAAAAATAAATAAAGAAATAAAAGATTCGAGTAGAGAATTGAATATAAGTAAAACAGCTAAAGTTTTTTTTGTTGTTTCTTTTATTGTTATAGTTGTAGCTGTAATTCTATCAATGTTATTTATTAAGAAATATAAAAGAAGATAATACAGTAAACGTATTATTTTAAAATGAGGTATATGATTTGAATAAAAATGTAAACAAATTTAAATTTAAGAAAAATATTTTAATCTTAGGAATTATTTTAACTTTTATATTTATAATTTATTTTGTAAATGTTGAATTAAAAAATAGAAGTTTAGTAAATAGCCAGTATGAGGGCAAGATTAAATCAGCCAATTTATCTATAGATTATGAAATAAATCAAGTTATGAAGGATATAGATAAGCTAGGATTGAATACAATAAATGTACCTATAGTTATAAATGTGGATGATATTAATTCTGATATCATGTCAATAGATAATAATAGCAAAAAAAAGGCAATTAAACTAATAAAAAAATTAAATAAGAAGGGTATTTCCACAATATTAGAAGCATATCCATGGATAAAAAATGGAGAGTTATATGAGACCGATTGGAATCCTATGAATAAAAAAAGATTTTTTTATAACTGGCAAAATACTGTATTAAATGAACTTATAGAAGATGTATCAAATCCATTGAATGTAAAGGTTTTAAATGTAGGCTCTAATTTTGTATACTTAGAAGAATATCAACAAAATTGGGGTGAAATAATAGATTTTGTACAATCAAAATTTGATGGTCTTGTAACATATAGAACTAATTGGTGGTATACGAGAAAAGGTGATTTAAATAGTAAATTATCTTATGAACAAAAACTAAATAATAATTTTTTTGATAAGTTAGACTTTATATCCATAGCAGCGTATTTTGAGTTAAGTGATAAATCTGTCAATACAGTTGATGAATTGGTTTCTGCTCTACATTCATCTACTGTGAATAATAGAGGACAAAATATAAAAGAAGAACTATATAATCTTTATAAGGTTCATCGTAAACCGATATTTTTTGGAGAATTAGGTTTTTCAAATAGAGAAAATGCAAGCTCTCAACCATGGAATCATGTTCCTTCAGAAATTATAAATGATGAAGAACAAGCAAGATGCTTTGAAGCATATAGGCGAGTTTTTGAAAAAGAAGATTGGATAAATGGTTTTTCTGTATTTTGTGTAGGTAAAATTGATGAAGAAAAAAACTTTTATCCATCAAAAGAGAGTATAAAGATTATTAAATCTTGGTATAAATAAACTTGTTATATAAATAGACAATTATAGTATATAAATAGTTGATTAGGAGAGATATAAATGGATGACATCAAGGTTATGACTGTATTTGGAACTAGACCTGAAGCTATCAAAGTAGCTCCTTTAATTAAGGAACTTGAAAAAAGAGAGCATATAAACAGTATTGTGTGTGTGACAGCACAACATAGAGAAATGCTTGACCAGGTTATAGAAACTTTCAATATAAATGTAGATTATGATTTAGACATAATGAAAAAAGGGCAAAGTTTAAATGATATAACATGTAAAGTTTTAAATGAACTTCCCATGATTATAGATAAAGAAAAGCCAGACATAATCTTAGTACATGGAGATACAACGACAACTCTAGCTACTAGTTTAACTGCATTTTATAGTAAAATTCTAGTGGGTCATATAGAAGCAGGACTTAGAACTTATGATAAATATTTTCCATTTCCAGAAGAGCTAAATAGACAGCTTACAGGAATTATTGCTGATATACACTTTGCCCCTACTAGTTTGGCAAAACAAAACTTAATTTCAGAAGGAAAGTCTGAAAACAATATATTTGTAACAGGTAATACTGCAATTGATGCATTAAAGATGACAATAAGAGAAAATTATACTCATCCTATAATAGATAAGCTTGGTGATGACAGAATGATTTTATTGACTTCTCATAGGAGAGAAAACTTAGGAGAACCCATGAGAAATATATTTAGAGCTGTAAAACGAATAGTAGATGAATTTGAAGATGTACAGGTAGTATATCCTATACATTTAAATCCTGAAATACGTAGTATAGCTAGTGAAGTATTTGGGAAAAATTCTAAAAAAATTCACATTATCGAGCCTTTGGAAGTAGTTGATTTTCATAATTTTTTAAACAAATCCTATATGATAATGACTGATAGTGGAGGAATACAAGAGGAAGCTCCATCACTAGGAAAACCAGTACTTGTGTTAAGAAAAAAGACAGAAAGAATAGAAGGTGTTAAAGCAAAAACACTTAAATTAATAGGTACAAATGAAGAAAATATATATAATTCTGTAAAACAATTATTAACAAATAGAAATAATTATATTCAAATGAGTAAAGCGTCTAATCCATATGGGGATGGAAATGCAAGTAAGTATATAGTGGATGTAATAGTGAAAAAATTTAATTGAAGATACTTAAATTAGCTTTTATTAACTTAATTTAAATTTTATATATAAGATAGAATTAAAATATAACCACTTAATATAAAAATTATGATAAGATAAGGAATACAATTAGCAAGGGGGAATAATATGGCTAGAAAATGTATAAAAAATTTAGGTAAAAATAAAACTATAAGAAGATTAAAGCTTATATTTAAAAAGATATTTATTACTGTATTTATAATAGCAAGTATAATAGCTGTTTTTAATATAACAAAATATTTTGAAGACTTATACAAGGTAAGAGATATAAAAACTACTAAAATTGAATACTATATGGATGTAGCTGATGAAGCAGGGGGCGGAAAAGTTCAATTAAGCTGGAAGGAGTTACTTGCTATAGATATGGTAATATATGATGAAGATTTAAGTAATATAAAAAAGAAAGATACATTAAATGTCGGTGAAAAATTTATAGTAGAAGACAAAAATGATAAGGGAGAAAAAGTATACAAGGTAAAAAAGTTTAATAAAGTATTGAATGAATTGAAATTTGACACTTCTCAAAAAAGTAGAGCAAAAAAATACATGAAGGATTTAGAATACACGTATCTTGGAAATAAAGAATTAAAAGATAGTGATGAAAAAATTAAGTTTATAAAGAAATTAGAAGACTCAGCTATAAGAGAGTATATCGATTATGGCATATTACCATCTATAACAATTGGACAAGCAATATTAGAATCTGGGTGGGGTAATTCTAAACTTACAAAGCAAAGTAATAATTTATTTGGTATAAAGGCAGATAAAGCATGGAAGGGAAAAAGTGTAGCAATTTCAACTTCTGAACATTATAATGAAAAGATTGTAGCAAGTTTTAGGTCATATGGTTCACTGGAGGACTCTGTAAAAGACCATGGTTTATTTTTAGTGAATAATAAAAGGTATAGAAAAAATGGATTGTTTGAATCAAAAGACTATATTAGTCAAGCACAAGCATTAGAAGATGCTGGATATAGTACAGCTGAAGACAAAAGTGGGAATCGTATATATGCAGAACTACTGATAGAAGTTATTAGAAGTTATAACTTACAATTAATAGATAATAAAGTAGAAACAAAATAAGTATTGATTCTACATGAATGTGTAACAAGATAAATTTGTTTTTTACAAAAGAATAGAAAAAATGTAAAAAAACATAAAAAAATGTATTGACTTGTTATTTAAAAGGTGATATTATTATTACTGTACTCGAAAGAGAGCAAAATGAACTTTGAAAATTAAACAGTAGGTTAATTTATAAAACAAGAAACAAACCATAAAGCCAGATATTTTGATAA